>CAMZLN010000301.1 GCA_947311465.1 uncultured Saprospiraceae bacterium | reverse complement strand
TTGTTCGTTATTGTGCTACATTTTTGACCCCGAATTCTCATTCGGGGTTAGTTTTGGTAAACCCCGTTGGGGTTGCATACTTTTCCATATTCCTTTTTTCCTGAACAAGTTTTTCTAACGGACTATTGTTATTGGCAAACGTTAAATACTTTATGTACACAAGTGTTGCAGATATTGGCATCCAATTTTTTATAAATTTCTTCTACCGCAGTTACTTCATCTTCGTAAAAGATATTAGATCCCATTTGATCTAAGAATCCCCCTTTGATTAAAACATCTTGACTGATATTTTTTAATCCTACAAAATAAATACCCCCTCCTTTATTTTTCCAATTCTTCACTTCATGGGTGAGCCATTCGGCAGCAGCCAAATCTATAAAATTGACCCCTGTACAAATAACGAGAACATGTTTGGCATCAGAATCAATTTCTAAGTTTGCGAAATAATCCATAACGACCGATAAAGAACCAAAATAAATAGATCCATCAATTCTTATTACTTTTAATTGTGGGCATTCAACCGCCCCTTCTTTTCTGAGAATATTTATAAATCTTCGGTCACTTACCCCTAGATCAGCAATGTTAGGATTAGATGTTCGTGCCAAGTAAAATCCAATCGAAACTACAATACCCAGTAGCAATGCCATTTGTAGGGATAAAAATAATGTTCCTAAAAAAGTCAACGCAAATACAATGGTTTCTTTCCAACTGCTTTTGATGATTTGTTTGATATGTTCAAAATCAATCAAATTGTAACCCACAAGTAAAATTATTCCTCCCATCGCAGGTTTAGGTAAAAAAGCAGCATAAGGAGCTGCCAGTAAAACCACCAGCATTAATCCAAAGGCGGCAATGATAGCTGACAATGGCGTTTTTGCTCCTGCCTGAAAATTGATACTTGATCGGGTAAAAGAACCTGAACTTGTATAACAGGAAAAAAAACTAGATACAACACTCGTGATTCCTTGAGATACAAATTCTTGGTTAGCGTCTAGCTTTTGATGTGTATGTAAAGCAATTGACCTAGAAATGGCAACAGCCTCTACCAATCCCAATATTCCTAAAATAATTGCTCCCGAAACTAGTTTCTGCATATCGGGTAGATTGAAATTAGGCATGTGGAAAGGAGGTAAGGATGAAGATATTTTTCCCACAGTTTCTATCCCATGAGCGCCACTGCCTAGGACGATTGCTAGGAAACTTCCAAGTATCATCGCAAATAACATATATAATCTAGATATTTTCCTGCCAAATGTTTTAATTAATAACGCTATTGTCAAAGTACCCATTGCTACAATAAAAGCATACCAATTGGTTTCTGAAATATGAGACGCAATATACCCAACGATTTCATAGAAGGAACTTCCTTGGGGAACTTTGATTGCAAAAACGTGTTTGAGTTGCTTAAAAGCAATCAATGTTCCTGCTCCTGCCGAAAAGCCAATGACTACTGAATTGGAAACAAAATTGACTAATTTACCCGCTTTTACCACTCCTAAAAATAGCTTTACCACTCCTGCCATAAAGGATAGTAAAATAGCTAGTTCAACAAAAATCTGCGTCGTTGATGGGGTATCAGCATGAACAAATTGGCTGATAACCGAATACAAAACGATTGAACTTGTTGTAGTAGGACCAGCGACCAATTGATAAGATGATCCAAATATTGCAGAAATAACGGGAGTCAACATTGCGGTATAAAAGCCATAAATTGGAGGCATACCTGCAATCATAGCAAATGCAACTGCTTGCGGAATCACAATGATTGTTCCTGTGATACCTGCTATCAAGTCATCTTTCCATGTATCTTTTACAAGAGGTAACCAATTTAAAATAGGGAAATATCTTGACCACTCCATCAATAATAGATTTTATAAATAACAATTTTAAATAAAAAAGATGTCACCAAAGTTAGCCCAAATTATTAAAAATTAAATGTTTTGTACGATTTATATTGAATTTAATCATTAAAAAGGTCTTTTTTAAGAAATAGATGAGATTCTGCTTGACATAAGAGTAAAAAAATAAATACATTTGCGTTTCATTTTCAGTTATACTACCTATCAGAAAAATGTCATTTTCAAGATCAAATAAATTATTGGCCAAGTTTTATGCTTGGAAAAATAAACACCTTCAAGTACAGCATTATAAATTATTACTGGCAATATTTGTTGGTATGTTGTCTGGACTTGTTGCTGTGACATTAAAAAATACGGTACACTTATTACAAGAGTTTTTAACCTATGGATTTGCGGTAGAAATGCATAGTATTTTCTATTTTATATATCCTTTTGTAGGATTGGCATTATCCTATGTTTTTCTGAAATTCATTCTGAAAAAACCAATAAGTAAAGGAATTCCTAGTGTATTGTGGGCAATAAAAAAGAAAAAAGGCTTGATTCAAGTTTATAATGGATTTGGTACTTTTGTTTTAAGTGTCTTGACCATTGGGTTTGGAGGTTCTTCTGGACTTGAAGGTCCTATTGTTTCTACAAGTAGTACCATAGGTTCTTTTATAAGTCGTAAACTCAATTTAGATCACAAGACTGTATTGCTTATGATAGGATGTGCTGCATCTGGCGGAATGGCGGGTATTTTCAATGCACCATTAGCTGCGTTGGTTTTTGTCTTGGAAGTTTTTATGTTTGATTTGACCATTACATCAATGATTCCCCTCTTGGCTGCGGCAGTTGCAGGTGCACTTACTTCTCAATTTATGTTGGGTGATAATATACTTTTTAATGTAGAATTAACTGAGAATTTTGATATTCATCAATTTCCATATTTTATAATTTTGGGTGTATTGACTGGATTGGTTTCTGTATTTTTTAATAGATTTTATGAATACTCTGAAAAAATATTTGATAAATTAAAAACAGATTTTTCTAAATTAATTGTAGGAGGGCTTAGTTTAGGAGTATTGATATTTTTAATTCCACCTATTTATGGTGAAGGATTTATAACCATTAATAATTTACTTTTAAATAACTCGGAAGCAATAGTCTCTAACAGTTTTTTTTATGATTATAAAGAAAATGAATTAATCATTTTAGGAGCACTAGCGGCTCTAATCATATTCAAGGCAATCGCCACGGCTCTGACTGTGAGAGCTGGAGGAATGGGTATATTTGCTCCATCTTTGATGATAGGGGCAACCACAGGATTTGTTTTTGCCAGTACTTTTGACTATTTTAATTGGGCAGATCTCTCTATTAAAAATTTCACTCTTGTAGGTATGGCGGGATTGATTGCAGGCATGGTTCATGCGCCTTTGACTTCTCTTTTTTTAATTGCGGAGATTACTAAAGGATATGAATTGATGACTCCTTTAATAATTGTTGCTGCCATTTCTTATTTGACTTCAAAATATTTTGCTAAACACTCTATCTATAATATGCAATTGGCAAAAAAAGGTGAAATCTTGACACATCATAAGGATAAAACGGTACTGACAATGCTGAATCTTGAAGATGAAATTGAAAGAGATTGCATCCCCGTAATTTATGGATCTTCTCTTCGAGATTTAGTGAAAATTGTAGAAAAATCACATCGAAATATATTTCCCGTAATAGATGAAGAAGGAATGTTTAAAGGAATAATCACCTTAGATGATATTCGAGATATTATGTTTAAAAGCGAATATTATGATATTGCTCAAGTCAATAATTTGATGTTTAAACCATTGGCAACGGTTACCCCTAATGAAAACTTGGAAAGTGTAATGGATAAGTTTACCAAAACAGGTTATTGGAATCTACCCATTGTAGAAAATGGAAAATATATAGGATTTATCTCGAAATCAAAATTATTTAATGCATATAGAAAGATGTTGGTTTATTTTTCTGAAGAATAAATACTACCTTTGCGAACGAACATTCGTTAAAATATATAATTATGTCAAAATTACATCCATTAAGAGTTTCTGAAATCAAAAACGAAACAAATGATACCGTTTCTATTGTCTTTGATTTGCCAGCAAATTTAACCAATGATTTTAAATTTACTCAAGGTCAATATCTTACACTGGAAGCACTCATCAATGGTGTCAAAGTGAGAAGAGCCTACTCTCTTTGCTCAAGTGCAAATAGTGGGATCCTTCGTGTAGCGGTAAAAAAGGTGACAGATGGTGTATTCTCTAGTTTTGCAACTGAAAGGTTAAAAGTAGGAGATGTAATAGATGTAATGCCACCAATGGGTACATTTTTTACACCTTTGGATCCTTTGCAAAAGAAAAAATATCTTGCAATTGCTGCGGGGAGTGGAATTACTCCAATTTTATCAATATTGAAAACTTCATTAGAAACGGAAAAAGAAAGTACGTTTACTTTGCTTTATGTAAATAAGGATAGTCAGAATATAATTTTTAAAGATGAACTGGAAGATTTGAAAAACTTGTATTTAGATCGTCTTTCCATTTATCACTTTTTCACTAGAGAAAATACTGAATACGAATTGTATAATGGACGTTTGAATCGGTCAAAAATGGAAACTCTTTTTGATAAAATGATTGATCCTTCATCGCTTAGTGAGTGCTTTTTCTGTGGACCAGAAGAATTGGTCACTGAAATGGAAAATGTTTTTAGAGATCAGGGGTTTTCTGAAGACAACCTACATTCTGAGTTATTTACTAAAAAGAAAGGAGAAGCCGCTCCTGTGAAAAAATCAGAAGAAGTAGTCTCTGCCAATGGTCATCAAATCACTATCATTATGGACGGTGATGAATACACTTTATCAATGGACAAAAGTTCTGATTTTATCGTAGATGCTGCAATTAATGAAGATATTGATATTCCTTATTCTTGTCAAGCTGGGGTTTGTAGTACATGTAAAGCCAAAGTGATTTCAGGGGAAGTAATCATGAGTGATGATCATACTTTGGATGATGATGAAGTAGAAGCAGGTTTTGTTTTAACATGTATTTGTACTCCTAAAACAGAGAAAATTGTTTTGGATTACGATGTGCTTTAAAATAGTGCAACTTGCAAAAAATAAGTAAAAAACATAGAGAAATTTTGATGGCATCAGCCGATTTGTTTAAAAGGCAAGGCTATGCAGCAACATCTATGAGACAACTTGCGAAAGCAGTAGATATTGAGCCGTCAAGTCTGTATAGTCATATTCAATCCAAAGAAGAAATTTTACAAACTATCTGTTTTGAACAAGCCGAAAAGTTTACAAAATTTATAGAATGGATTGCGGAGCAAGATGATTCTCCAATTGAAAAAATTAAGGCTATTTTGTTGCACCAAATTCAAATAGCATGTGACGACTCTACATCTATTACTGTTTTTAATGATGAATGGAAACATTTGAATGAAGAACACCTAAAGACTTTTTTAATATCCAGAAAGACGTATGAATCGCTTTTTATTGAGATTATAAATCAAGGTGTTCAACAAAATGTTATTAAAGATGTTGATCCAAAAATAGTTTTCAATACATTACTCTCATCTATAAAATGGATTCATTTTCAATCTAATAAAAATGCAGCCAATCCAAATAATTTTAGTCAAATTGTTGATTTGATTCTGGGAGGTATTCTGAATTAGTCAAGGAACTGTGAAAAAATATTTCTTCAGACCTTTAGGGATTCAAAATATATTGCCACGGATGCAGGGATGCTTTTTTTATGATTTGACGAAATAAATTTCATCGGACCTAAGAGAGTTTATCTTCAAAGTCGAATTATATTTAAAAAATTACTATATTTGGGGTTTACTTACAAAAAAAATATATTTTTCTTCAGTCAATGACCAAAAACCTGATTCCATATTTTATTGAAAAGCAATATCTGCAAAATAAAACTCATGGTAGTTTTCATGGGTATGCACTCTTTGTAGATATATCAGGTTTTACAAAATTGACGCAATTGCTGCTTAAAAAAGGCAGTCCAGGTGCAGAAACTTTATCTAATATTTTAAATGATACTTTTGCTCCCATGGTGCAATTGAGCTACAATGAAGGTGGTTTTATACCATACTTCGCAGGTGATGCATTTACAGGAATATTTACTGAAGAAAAAAATGTAAATGAAATCATAGGACTTGCTCAAAAAATTGTGTCCTATTTTGATCAAAGTACGTTTTTAACTCCTTTTGGGAAATTTGAAGTGAAAATTAAAATTGGAATTTCATTTGGAATTATAGATTGGGGTATTATCGGAAAAAATAATCATACTTTTTTCTTTAGAGGGCAGGCTATTGACAATTCTGCTTACAGTCAGACCAAAGCACAAGAACAAGAAATTGTTTTAGATTTTAATTTTAATGAAAAAATTAAAGCAGATTTTAGAACAAATGCTATTCCAAAGACGCCTTACTTTCTTTTTTCTAAAGATAATCCTGTAATAAATATTTCAAACAAGAATACATATCCTACTCTTTCGTTGGATGTATTGACTAAATTTCAACCCAAAGAAGTGATTGAGTTTAATCAAATTGGCGAATTTAGGGAAGTGATATCTATATTTATCTCTTTTGAAGGATTACTTTCTTATGATTTACTCAATCAATTTGGATCAAAAATATTAGGGCTCTTTCAAGATCACTCGGGCTATTTTAAAGAAATTGACTTTAGTGATAAAGGAGGAGTAATTGTTGGATTTTTTGGAGCTCCTGTTTCTTATGAAAATAATCAGGAAAGGGCGTTGAAACTTGCTCTAGCTATTAAAAATGAAGCGGAAAGCTATTCTGAAAAAGATTTGAAAATTCGGATTGGAATTACGGAAGGAACAGCTTTTACAGGTTTGATTGGTAGCCAAGAAAGGACCCAATATGCCGCAATAGGAAATCGAGTTAATCTGGCTGCTAGACTTATGTCACATGCCCATTGGAATGAGATTTTAGTAGATGAAACCATTGCAAAAAATAAAAATTTTAAATTTCATTACCACGGAGATATTCAATATAAAGGACTCACTGGAGATATTCCAACTTATGAATTATTGGATGTTTTAATAAAAGAATCTTCCTATTTAGTCGGAAGCTTAGTGGGTAGAGCGCATGAATATGATAAGATCCAACAATTTATTGATCAGTCTCTAAAAATGCCTTACCAACCAAGTGTTGTGTTTCTGTATGGAGAAGCTGGACTAGGAAAGAGTCGTATGACCTTTGAGATGAGAGAATATTTTCTACAAGAAAATAAATTTCAATGGGTGATTTGTCAAGCAGATCAAATTTTAAAAAAGCCATTTAACCCTTTTATATATTTTCTTTCCAATTTTTTTAATCAATCTGGGAAAAATTCTAAGTCGATTAATCATCAGCATTTTCAGCTTATATTTGATGATATACTTCATGATTTGTTGGATATTGGACAAGAAAATCAGGCAAATGAATTGAAGCGTTCCAAATCAATTTTTTATGGGTTATTGGGACTAAATACGAAAGATACACTTTGGAATGAATTGGATGCAAAAGGCAGATATCAAAATATTCTTGAAGCCATTTCATCACTTTTTATTTGTCTATCAATTTTAAAACCTTTGATAATCGAATTGGAAGATGGTCATTGGTTTGATAATGATTCTTTGGTGTTGGTGAATTCTTTTATTAAAAAAACATCTTCGTTTCCTATCTGTTTGCTAATTACGTCTAGATATTCTGACAATGGTAACAAGCCCGTAATTATAAGTAGAAATGACTTAGATGTTTTGGAAATACCCTTCATAGATATTGAATTGACACATCTAAATGGAACTTTTATCAGAGAGTTGGCCAATAAGAAATTAGGTGGTGAAATAGCAGATACCTTTGCTGAAGTTTTAATCAAAGCATCAAATGGAAATCCTTTTTATGCCGAACAAATTCTTGCCTATTTTGAAGAAAGTGGCTTACTTAAGAAAAGAAAAAATATTTGGTTTATTGAAGATGAGAAAGTGGAATTATCTTACAGTATCAATACGATTTTAATGGCTCGGATTGATCGACTCTCTTCTTTGGTAAAAGAAACAGTAAAGGCGGCAGCTGTTATTGGTCGAGAATTTGAAGTGCCCGTTTTGGCGGAAGTCATGAAATCGGCAGATCAAGAAAACTTGGTAGCGGAAACGGCCATTTTAAATTCGCAAATTAAAAAAGCTGAAAATGGGAATATTTGGAGAGCTATCAATGAGTTGAAATACATTTTTAACCATGCGCTCCTTAGAGAAGCGGTTTATAATATGCAACTGAAATCTCGCCTTGAAAAACTCCATAATCAAATAGGGTTTGCAATTGAAAAATTATATGGAGATCAATTGGATTTGCATTTATTTGAATTAGCATTTCATTTCGAATTGGCAAATAATATTGAAAAAACTAAATATTATCTTAAAAAAGCAGGTGATTATAGTCGTAGAAACTTTCAAAATCAACAAGCAATTGATTTTTATTCCAAATTGCTTTCTTATTACCATGAAAATTCTGATTTGGAATCAATTGTAATTACCAAATTGAAAAGAAATAAAGTATTGGAATTGATAGGGGATTGGAAAACCTGTGAACAAGGATACAAAAGCCTGCTTGATGTGGTTGATCGTCTAGATAACGATATGCTGGTAGCTAGAATTTACAATAATTTCGGGCAGCTTTTGATGTTGCAAGGACAATATGACCAAGCTGAAAAATACTTGAAATCTGCTATTGACATTTTCAACGAAGAAGAAGATTTACATGGTAAGTTTATCGCATTTGGGTTTTTAGGGCAAGTTTACTTCCGTCAGGGGCTTTATCAAGAGGCAAAAACCTTCCTTCTGAAAAGTATTGATTTGAGCAAATCGTTGCCGTATATGTTTAATTTGACCCAAATCGTTGCCAATTTGGGACTCACCTATATGAATCAAGGTTTTTATCAAGAAGGAATAGATTGTCAACTGGCTCAGTTGGAAAAAGCAAAGGAAGCAAAAGATAAACAAGGCATGGCCACTATCTATACTAATCTAGGTATCGTTTATTTTGAGAACCAGGATTTTGATATGGCTCTTCAAAATTATCAAGCAGGACTTTCTCTTAGCCAAGAACTTAAAAATAAGCATCTTATTGCGATTGCTATTGGCTGCATAGGCAGTGTATATGATAAAAAGGGAAATAATGAAAAAGCGCTTGAACTATATTTAGAAGACCTAGAATTGTGTAAAGAGCTCGGCGACATCCAAGGAATTTCAATTGTTCATGGCCTAATTGGAGGGATATTTTATCAAAAAAATGAATTTAAAAAAGCCAATAGACATTTTAAAAAACAACTATCCTTGTCTAATGAAATTAATTATCAAAAAGGAGCAGCTAAAGCTTTGCTTTTTCTAGGTAAAACCTACCATAAACGTAATAAAACGAAAAAAGCAATTAAGTTTTTAGAACAAGCATCTAAGCTTTCGGAGACCATAAATTACAAACCTGTTACTGCGGAAGCGTATATCCTTCTTTTTACTTTGCATAAAAAGAAAAATAAGAAAAAAGCCAAATTGTTAATCCCAAAGATTGAAGGATTGCTAGAAGGATTGGGGAATCCAAAATTGGAAGATATGTTTTATAAGCAATTTTCTAGTTAGAAAAGGTACATGTTTAAATAGCATTCAATCATTCAATCATTCATTCAATGACTCATTAATTGGTGCAAACCATTCCAAATACCCATCCAACTGAGAAGCGCAAAAATAAGGTAAATTAAGTAATTTATAAGATTTCCCCTTACTTGTTTTTACATCTTCAATAGACATCTTGTTGGCTAAAAATCTAATAGAAGTAGTATGATTGGTTCTATCCATAAACTCATGTAATGAGCGTAATCTACCTTTCGCACCAGATTTTATTTCTATAGGTATTAATTTAGTTTGATATTGATGAATAATATCAACTTCAGCATTAGCATTGGCATTTTCTCGCGTCCAAAAATGGGGCTTATAATGTATATTTGTAGATTGGGCTATCATTTCTTGAAATATAATATGATTGATAATAAACCCTTTGTAAAAGCTATTAAAATCTTTTACTGAATACATTTCAGCTTGGATATTACTTGCATAGTTTAATAAACCAGTATCAAGAAATTGTAATTTTGGTTTTCTTCGTAGATGGGGCAATGGTGGTGGGATGACCGCAGTAGTTGGTTGTATTATTCTGATTAATCTTGCTTTATCAAGCATTTGAAATGCTTCTGAAACTTCACGTGATTTATAGTTTGATTGTCCAAATCCAGCAAAACTAACTCTATCTCTCACATATGGGGCGGTATCCATTATATGTCTAATGACCTTTCTGGATGTATTATTAGATGCATATTTTTCTACATCATCGGCGTAATTGTCCCATATCGAAGAATAAATATTTTGCAAACCAAGCATTGATTGATTGTTTTGTGCATACATTTTTATAATCTCAGGCATTCCCCCTATAATCAAATATTGATGAAATAGTTCCAATAGCTTGCTATAAGCGACATCAGGCAAAGGAATTGTCCGTAAGTATTTGAGTGCAATATCTTGTCCAATAGCCATCAAAAATTCTTCAAAATCAAATGGATGAAGTGCCAATTGTCTAACACGACCTACAGGGAATGAAGAGATATCCTTTAATGCAAATTCCAATAGAGAACCTGCCGCAATTACATGTATTTTAGGTAACTCTTCATGAAAATATCTTAATAGGCGAATGGCATTAGGAACTTCCTGGATTTCATCAATAAAAAGCAGTATTTCTGAAATCGGACTAGATATTCCTTTTTCTAAAAGAATAACTTCCATTATTTTAGCTACATCATCTCCATAGTCTGTAAAATATCTCTTGTCTTTACTCTTTTCTAGATTGAGTGTGATGAAAATTGGATATTGTTTTCCAAAGTTTGCTATTAATGTTGATTTTCCAACTTGTCTAGCTCCTCGGACAATGAGTGGTTTTCGATTTTCATCTTTTTTCCAGATGCGTAGCTCTTCCGATATTTTGCGTTTAAAAATCATATATTTGATTGGATAAATAATGAATAATAAGACAAAGATAGCATTTTGTAATAAATAAGGGGTTATTTTCGTCAATATTTGTAACAAATAAGGGGTTATTTGAACTTTACTGTAAATGTTCCGACAATTGAATCTTTAATTAGGATAGCCATTCCATTTTAAAATCTTTTACTTTCAGGTCCTTTACTTTGTACACTTATCAAATTAAAAAAAGCTTGGTAGACGAAAAATCCGAACTTGTTTGCTAAACATGGCTAAATATTGAGATTTTTTCTAAAGCTTAAAGTAAATATTGTTGTGATAATGTTTTGTATTGTTAAAAATGTTTCATATGTTTACATATACCAAAAAACATCAGACGTTTGATTTGATCGTAATTTTGTAACGCTAATTAATTATTTTTTAATATGAAAACTTACCAATTTCCAATTTTACCCCCCCCCATGTAAAAGTAATACCTTTTACAGTTGTAATTTATTGATTTTACCTAAAAACTTCAATTAATTACAATTTATATGAAGCTAAAATTTCCTTTTTACAAACAATTAGATTCGATGGACTGTGGTCCAACATGTCTTCGTATGATAGCCAAATATCATGGAAAAGCCTATTCTTTGCCATTTTTACGGGAGAAGTGTTATATAGATAGAGCAGGTGTAAGTCTAAAAGGGATAAGCGAAGCTGCGGAATTGATTGGCTACAGAAGTCTTGCAGTTAAAGTACCTTTGATTGGGAAAAAAGATGTTCCTTCATTGATACAAGCACCTTTGCCATTTATTGTGCATTGGAATCAAAGCCATTTTGTAGTAGTTTATAAAATTACAAAATCAAAAGTCTATATTTCTGATCCTGCAGCGGGAAGAATTGCTTTAACTCACAAGGAGTTTAATCATTCCTATATTAGCGATAATGGAAATGGGATTGCGTTACTTCTTGAAACAACACCTGATTTTTATAAATCGGAATTAGATGAAGGATCTTCAAAGGGATTTGGCTTTTTATTCCAATATTTGCGACCCCATCGAAAATTGTTGGTGCAACTGATTGTTGGATTATTATTAGGAACAGTTTTTCAACTCATATTTCCTTTTTTGACTCAAAGCCTTGTAGATATTGGAATAGATACTAAAAATCTAAATTTCATCTACTTAATCTTGGCTGCACAGTTGATGCTGTTTTTTAGCCAAACTATTGTACGATTTATACAAAGCTGGATTCTTCTACATATTAGTGTACGTATCAATGTTGGATTAATTGCTGATTTTCTAATCAAATTGATGAAATTGCCACTAGGATTTTTCGATTCTAAAAATACTGGTGATTTACTACAGCGAATCAACGATCATAAACGGATTGAAAGTTTTTTAACACAATCAACGCTTTCTGTATTATTATCTGTAATAAATTTGATTGTTTTTGGAGTTGTATTGGCAATTTATTCAATTCCAATTTTTATGGTCTTTTTCGTGTCTAGTATTTTGTATTTGTCTTGGATATTTATCTTTTTAAAGAAACGAAAAGAAGTTGATTATAAAGCATTTCAACAATTATCGGATAATCAAGATTCATTGATTGAGATAATTCAAGGTATGCCCGAAATAAAATTGCAAGGTAGTCAACTGAAAAGAAGATGGAAATGGGCAAGTATTCAAGCTCAGTTGTTTAGAACACAAATGAAATCGCTTGCTATTAGCCAATATCAGGATGCAGGTGCTTTATCCATCAATCGATTAAAGGATATCATAATTACTTTTATAGCAGCAAAGTCAGTTTTGGATGGCCAAATCACATTAGGAATGATGCTTGCCATCCAATATATCATTGGTCAGCTAAACGGCCCTTTGCAACAATTGGTAGGATTTATTCGATCCGCTCAAGATGCAAGTATTAGTTTAGAGCGACTATCAGAAATTCACAATAGCCAAAATGAAGAAGCAGAAAATGATCATAAAGTAGATATTATTCCTGATGGAGATATTCAACTTCAAAATTTATCATTCAAATATACCCCTATTGGAGATGATGTCCTAAAAAATGTCACTTTGACTATTCCTAGAGGAAAGACAACAGCTATTGTTGGTACAAGTGGGAGTGGAAAAACAACTTTGATAAAGTTACTCTTAGGATTTTATCCTCCAACAAATGGTAAAATCATGATTGGCAATACTAATTTGCCAAATATTTTTCAAAAAATATGGAGAGCTCAATGCGGAGTTGTAATGCAGGATGGATTTATCTTCTCAGATACCATCGCAAATAATATTGCAGAAAGTGATGATATTACCAATTATGAAAAAGTTCACAAAGCAATTAAAACAGCAAATATTCATGATTTTATTGAATCTCTCCCAATGGGGTTAAATACAAAAATTGGTGCCAAAGGCAATGGAGTGAGTCAAGGACAAAAACAACGGCTTTTAATAGCTAGAGCAGTTTATAAAAATCCAGAATTTCTGTTTTTTGATGAAGCGACCAATGCACTAGATGCAAATAATGAGAGTATTATTATGAAAAATTTGGATGAGTTTTTCAATGGGAAAACTGTAGTTGTGGTGGCACATCGTTTAAGTACGGTGAAAAATGCAGATCAGATTATTGTTTTAGAAAATGGGGAAATAACAGAACAGGGTACGCATGTGGAGTTGGTTGGGCGTAAGGGGGCTTATTATACTTTGGTGAAGAATCAGTTGGAGTTGGGATCTTAGGGATGGAGAATGCTTAAATGATAAAATGCGTGAATGGATAAATGCTTAAATGCGTAAGCTACTTGTACTATTACGAATGCTTAAATGAATAAATGTTTAAATAATAGCGTCTTGTATTTTTTGGAAGTAAGAAGTAAATGATTAGAAAATGACTTGATTTTACAATAATATTTCATATTTTCAGTTTTTATACTGTTCATTTTAAACAAAAAAACTATTGCAATGAGTGAAAAAGAACAATTTATTCAGAAACTGAAAAAAAGAACGAAAAAGATGGCTGTTGATGTGATTGCTTTTTGTGAAAGTCTAAAACGATGTAAAGCTTCAGCGGTGATTACATATCAACTTGTAAAATCTGCAACATCTGTTGGAGCAAATTATCGGGCAGTATGCAGAGCACGATCAAAAGCGGAATTTTATAGTAAATTATGTATTGTCGTAGAAGAAGCAGATGAAACGGAATATTGGCTTGAAATAATACAAGAAGCAAGACTGAGTGATAAAATCAATGAATTGATAAGGTTATTGAAGGAATCAAATGAAATTACAAAGATAATGACACGTGCCAAAGATACAGCATATCGTGCCAAGTAGAAGTAGAATTTATACATTTAAGCATTCAAACATTAAGCATTATATCATTTACAATTTACCATTAATAAATATGAAATAAATAATTAAAAACAAATGCCAATACAAGAAATACAACATGACACCATCCAAATAACAGACCTAATCGGAAACCCACCCAACTGGCTCCTCCGATCAGGTATCACCGTAGTAGCAATTGTAATGGGCACAATCATTTTTGGTACATATTTTATACATTATCCAGATAAAATGACCAGTGCGGGAAAGCTTACATCTATAAATCCACCTATAGAGTTATTAAGTCGAGCGAATGGATATATTGAAAGTATCGAAAAGCCAAATAATGCTTTAGTTCAAAAAGGAGACGTACTATTATATATCAATAATACAACTAATGAAGCGGAGTTGAATGAATTGAAACATTGGATAAAAGAATATCAAGCAATATCAAACCCAAGAAAATACGTGAGGCTTTCTTTTCCTAGTGATTTACAATTGGGAATAATACAGAGTGATTATGCAAATTTAGAATTAAAATTTAATGAATTAAAATCTACTTTAAAAAATTCATTGGTATTCCAACAGTATGATAATATATCAAGAGAAATCGAAAAAATAAAACAATTGAACCAGTCACTTGCTTTGGAAAAGAACATCTTTGGGGATGAGTTGGGGCTATCAAAAAAGAATTACTATCGAAATCAAGAATTACACGATTCCAAAATAATTAGCACCGTAGATATGGAGACAGTCAAAACCAGTTTATTGCAAAAGAAACGACAATATGAATCCATGACAAAAGGCATTATCCAGAATAATATCCGCATTGAACAATTATCACTTGAAAAACTAAAACTAAAACGTGATAGAGCAGAAACCATAAAACATTTTCAATTTGCCATTGCAGAAATCAATGCTAGAATAAAATCAAATATCGAAAAATGGACACATACTTATACTATTACGGCATCCATTGATGGAATCATTAATTACAATAGTGGATTGGTCGAAAAAAAATCTGTCAAGACAGGGCAAGTGATTGGTCATATCATTCCCAACACAGATACAGACAAATATATTTCAGCAATCTACCCTATTCAAAACATTGGTAAAATCGAAGAAGGACAAAGAACAATCATAAAATTCGATGCTTTTCCATTTAAGCAATATGGTACAATAGAATCTGTAGTAACAACTATAAGTAAGATACCCGAACTCGACAAAAACAATATGCCCATGTACGAAATTAAAATAAATCTGAACGAAACGATTGTTACAAACTATAATGATACAATACCCTTTAAACCCGAAATGACCGCAATAGTAGAAATAATTACAGAAGATAGATCGATTTTGGAACGGATATTTGATCAGTTTTTGGATCTGATTTACAATGAATGAATGATGAAACAAATGATTGAATGAGTGAATTAGTGAGTGATTGAATGCATAAGCGACTTGTACTGAGAAATG
>CAMZLN010000300.1 GCA_947311465.1 uncultured Saprospiraceae bacterium | reverse complement strand
CTGTATTGTAAATACCGTCTTTATTTTCAACAGCAATCAATATAGCATCTCGAATATCAAATATCTCTTCTACTTTATCGCTATACACAAAAGCAGGATGAGATTTTGGCATATATTTATCCAAATTTGTCTCAACATAAATATTTTTCTTTATGCTATAAAAAGCAGAACCCGTAATAACCAATAAAACCAGTAAGATTACTTTATTCCATTTTAATAAAAAATTCATCATTGTTCGTTTGCGAGTATTAACTAACTCAATTGTTCAAAAAAAATTATTTTATAAAAACCTTTGCCAAAGCTGACCAAAGTATATCACCTTCCTTATTCAAATCAAAGTTCATATTTGACAATCTCCACCTTAAAACAGTCAATCTCAAACTTCCCATAAAAATTGTCGCTAATTGTTCTTTTTGAATATCCATACGAATAGAACCATCATTTTGTCCTTTTAATATAACTTGTTCAAAAACCATTTTCTTTTGTTTCAAAATAGAATGCACTTGTTCTGAAAGTTGAATATCATTCTGAAAGCTTGTTTCTGCGAATACAATCATAATAATCGCAGGATTACTAGAAAAACGATTAAAAAGAAATTCGATGATTTTTTCAAGTTTCAGGATCCCCGTTGTAGAATCTTGAATAATTCCAAACATCACATCTTTAATTTCGTCTTTGTAATATTCTAAAATTGACGAAATAATCACATTTTTATTTTTAAAATGTCGATATAAAGCAGCTTCAGAAAAGCCGATTTCGGCAGCCAAATTTTTAGTGGTAAGGTTTTGAATTCCCTTCTCCCCAATCAATTTAGTTGCAGCTTGAATAATGTCTAATTGTCGATTTGTAAATTTCACACCACAAAGTTAGTTAATACTAACTAATAAAGCAATTTTTTTGAAAGTTTTATTTAAATACAACTTTATACCGTAGTTTTGTGTTTCAAAATTTTACAATAGAATCATCAAATATAATAATATGTTAAATATTTTTAGGAAAATTGCATTTTGGGAAGGAGTTAGTTATTTGGTCTTGATGACTAATATGATAATGAAACGGCTATTTGTCTATCCAGATTTAACAATGACAATTGGCATGGCGCATGGTCTTCTTTTTGTAGCATATTGTATTTTATTGATTTTTGTTGCTCAACAATATAAATGGTCATCCAAGACAGTTGCTTTAGCATTTTTAGCTTCACTTCTACCATTTGGAACTTTTATAGCAGATAAGCGAATTTTCCGACAATATGCCGAAGCCTAAACAAAAAAGACCAAGATTTATAAATAAATCTTGGTCGCACAATAAACACTAAATCATTTTCGTGTGAATTGTTTGGGTCTTAGAATTTATATCCAATTTTAGCCAATACTCGAAAATTATCCATTGATTCAGTTTTTATATTATTGTATTCTGGTTTTGTAGTCCACACATACCTCGCATCGACTCCCATAAAAATACTTTTGAAAGCATAATTTAAGCTGCCGCCTAATCCATAAGTAAATACTCCCGACGTAAAATCAGTATCCAATAAAGTAATTTTATTAGTTTGATAACCAATATGAGGTCCTACTCCGAATTCTGCATCTGATGCGATTGGCAATTTATAGTGAGGTGCTAATTCAAAAGCTAAAGCAGAAAACCCTTCTCTTTTTGTTTGTACAATTGACAATTGTTGTCTAATATGATTTTTCTTACATTGATACAAAGGGCACTGCAGAGATATTTCCACTCCATATACAAAATCTAAATCATCTACATGTTTGGTTTTTTGAAATCCAGCTAAAGGAGCTATTCCAATTTGAGGACGATAGCCTTTCTTTAGAAAAGGTAAGATAGTTCTATTTCCTTCATTGACTTGTGCATTAGATGAAAATCCAAATACCATAGCCATTGAAATGATTGTAATTTTTAATAAATTTCTCATAATATATATTAATTTGTTTTAAAATAATTTGATATTACAAAGGTACAACATGAAGATATTCAAAGGCGGTGACTTTGGTTACTTCAAAGAATAAACACCAAAAAATGTTATCTTAGCATCATTACTGATGAATCAAACAATCAACGACTATGAAAATATTATTTTTTACAATTGCTTTACTTTTTATTTTTAGCTGTGGATCTAAATCAAGTAATAAAAATGTAGCCTATAAAGATGCTGCAATGGGTATGCCTACATCCGAGCTTTCAATGGAAAAAGAAGAAGCGAGTTCATTTTCAAAATCCAATAATTTTGATGGTGAGGACAAACAAATAGAGCAAACCAAAAGTAAGATTATCAAAAATGGACAAATGAATATCGAAGTTGATGATATATCAACAGCAAAAGCCCAAATAGATACACTGCTTTCAAAATATCAGGCATATTATGGAAATGAGCAATTCGATAAATCTACCTATCAATCCACTTATAACCTAGTAATTAGAGTTCCTTCTAAAAATTTTGAAAATATAATTTCAGAAATAGAATCAAAAAAAGGAGATATTAAATCAAAGAATATAAATGCCAATGATGTTACAGAGTCCTATTATGATATCGTCACAAGATTAGAAAACAAAAGAGCATATCTCAAACAGTATCAAGTCCTTTTGAAAAAAGCAAATTCAATAAAAGACATTCTAGAAGTTCAAGAAAAAATTCGGCGCTTAACGGAAGAAATAGACTCCGCAGTAGGGAGATTAAAATATATGGATAGTCAAGTAAATTTCAGCACCTTGACACTACAGATATATCAACAATTTGAACGTAAATTTGAGCCAAGAAAAAGGCATTTTGGTAAACAAATATCCCGTTCCTTTAAAAATGGCTTTGAAAGATTTTTAGATTTTACATTAGGATTAGTTTCAATATGGCCCTTTATTTTTATACTTTTGGGTTTATGGTTTTTTAGGAAAAAGATCAATTTAAGATTTTGGAAAAGAAAATAAAAAGTGACGTTTTTAAACTGCAAAAGTAGGAGTAAAAGAAACAATAAAGAATCTATATTTATTTTTTCACAGTTCCTTAGGCATGAGTTTTGTATAATTCAAATTAAAAAAAAGATATGGAAATTTTGAAAAAAAATAGTTTATTAAAGATTTTATTGTTTTCACTGATTATAATTATTAGTAGCTGTTCTTCGAGCCCAAATTATGATGAGTTATACAAAAAATATTATTTTATACCAGAAAATCCAATTGCAAAAGGTTCAATTCATCCAAATTCACAGCTTGAAGTTGGGATTAATGCATATTTTGCTCAAGACTATATGGGTAGTAAAGCTGCGCTAAAACCACTAATCGAAAATGATAGATCCCTAGATTTAGAGGCTTTTTACTTTTATGCACATTCTTTCATGGCAACTGGAGATTATGACAAGGCTGTAATGTATTTTGAAGCAGCACAAGAAAGACTAATTGGTCATATTGCTCAACCCGCAGAATGGTATTCCGCACTAGCCTTGATGAAAAAAGGGGATATTGACAAATCTAAAAAAATACTAAAAAATATTATTGCAAAAGCAAATCATAAATACTATAAAGATGCAAATGATTTATTGGAAGCAATAAAATAATATTTCAGTTAGACAAATGAAATTTATTTCATTTCGACCAAACAGCGCAGCGTAGTTTGTATGATAGCGTATAGAATAATCGAATATTTGATAAGTTGATAATTTGATGAGTCGGCTCTCCTAAGTCGAGCCTAGATGAGTTGACGGTTGAAAAATAAGATT
>CAMZLN010000299.1 GCA_947311465.1 uncultured Saprospiraceae bacterium | reverse complement strand
CTGGCCCTTCAAATTTATTTGAAGAAGACCCAAACGAATTGACCGCAACGAAGCAGACTAAATTATTTTTTATTTGATAAAAATCAAATAAATTGGATTACGCCATGAAAGGCCCTTCAAATTTATTTGAAGAAGACCCATTTCCGTAAACCCCTGTCCATAGCTCCATAGGAGCGCCCTGTTTGTAGCACCATCGGTGCAAAAACAAATAGCTTCGTAGATGCGACCTGTTGGATCAAATAATTATTTCAATAAAAAAGGGAAAATCATCGTCCATTTAATCATATAAAATGAAATATAAAACCCATAACTAAAAAAAATGGAACTAAAATTCAGCCATAGTGGTTATTATCTATAATTAATTAAGAGTTAAAACAGAAAATATCATGGATATTCAAAAACTGAACGCCGAGTTGCGCTACAAAGCAACCAGAAGTTCAGGAAATGGAGGACAAAATGTCAATAAAGTTTCTACGAAAGTAGAACTACTTTTTGACGTAACTGCATCAAAACATTTGGATAACGACGAGAAACAAACCATTTTGAAAAGATTAAATTATTTAATCAATCAAAAAGGAGTATTGAGAATTGTATGTCAAGAAACAAGATCTCAGTATAAAAACAAGCTCATCGCTACACAAAAGTTTAAGGCGGATATAGATTCTGCATTTTTTGAACACAAAGAAAGAAAAGCTGTAAAAGTACCTAAATCCGTTATTGCAAAAAGAAAAGAGCAAAAACGCAGGCAATCAGTCAAAAAGCAAAATAGAAAGAAGGTTAATTTGTCGAAAATTAGCCTTTTTTTTATTTCCCAAACATAAATTTTATAACTTCGCATAAAATATAACTTATGCGAATTCTCATCCTATTTGTCCTATCTATTTTCATTTCTTGTGCACAACCAACCACTCAGAAAGCACCTTCAGTCGCTTGGCAAAATCAATTAGATAAAGTAATGGAAGTACATGACGAAGTAATGCCATTTACAGCCGAAATAGTCAATTTAAATAAACAATTAAAGAATTTTCAAGCTACACATACTGATTTATCAAAGGAAATAATCGTTAAATTGGAAGATACTCAAAACCAGTTGACAAAGGCAGAAGAAGGAATGTGGGATTGGATGCACGGATTTGTTCAACCCAGTGATGCTGATGATGTAAAAAAAGCTAATTTGTATTTGGCCAACGAACAAAAGAAGATTCAAGCCATCAGTGAAAACATGAAGACAAGTATGAAAGCAGCTAAACAACTAATTTCAGAATTAAAACAGAAATAATGAAAAATATTCTATATATAATTATTCTACTGAGCATAATTTCATGTAGCCAAGAAGTTGAAAAATTGCCGATTCTAGGAAATAAGGAAGAGATCAATGGTAAAATGGTTTACCATGAAGTGGGCGATTTTCATTTCATAGATCAAGATGGCAATCCAGTAACACCATCCACATTTGAAGGACAAAACTATATAGTAGATTATTTTTTCACATCGTGTCCTACAATCTGCCCTAAGGTTAAAAAACAAGAATTGCGTGTGTATGAGAAATTTAAAAATAATGATAAATTAGGGTATTTATCTGTTTCGGTGGACACCAAATATGATACCATACAAAAATTGAAATGGTATGCTGACAAACTTAATATTCATGATAAAAAATGGAAATTTGTAACAGGAGAAAAAGACCACATTTATAAAGTAGCAGAATCATTTTTCCATGTAGCAATGGATGATAAAACAGCTCCTGGTGGTTTTAATCATGACGGCAGATTGATTTTAGTTGATAAAAACAAACATATTCGTTCATTTTGTGATGGTACAGACCCCGTTGACGTTGATCGGTTCATGAAAGATGTTGAAAATTTATTAACAGAAGAAAATGAATAGACTGCTTCTTATTATTTTTACCGTATTATTAATTTCGATTGTATCATGCAGTACAAAGGGGTTCAAAAGAGGAAAGATACTCTACGATGCCTATTGCTCTGATTGCCACATGAATGATGGGAGTGGATTAGAAGGATTATTTCCTCCAATTGATAACAGTGATTATCTAAAAACCCATAAATTAGATTTGGCATGTATCATACACTATGGATTAGAAGGTAAAATCAAAGTAAATGGAAAGGAATATAGTCAAAAAATGAATGGTTTCCCCAAAATTACAGAAAGTGATATCGCAAATATCGTCAACTACATCAATTATAAATTTTTAGGGGACGAAGAATATGTAAACATCAAGGAAATTAAAGAAATGCTTTCCAATTGTGATGAAGTTATAGAGTAATAAACTTACAATACAAAATAAGATTAAAAACCTTGACAATAAGAAAGACTTTGAAGCTAGCGTCGGAAAAAGGATATTTTTCATTGTACATGTCAGAACAGCATTCATTCATTCATTCATTCATTCATTCATTCAATACTCCCCCTTCAAATCAGTACTACCAATAAAAATCATAACAAATCCAATCAAAGCGAGAACAAGTTTAGTGACAATCACAAACATAGATTCCGCAGATCCTAGCCATCTTAACCAAGTCAATTCCAAGCCCATTGTCCATAAAATTAAGGAAAGTAAATTGATACCCACCAATAGGAACCCTATAACTTGTATTTTCAATTTATGTCTTTCTATAAACATGATTTTATTTTTTACAAAGGTATTAATTAAAATAAGGAAGGAAGTATCTTTTTATTCGAAATTTTCGTTTTATTTGCATAGCAATTAATCAACCCAATAAAAGTGAACAAAACCATAAAAATAGTAGAATGTCCAAGAGATGCCATGCAAGGATTGCATAAATTCATTCCAACGGACAAAAAGATAGCCTATTTGACTCAATTATTAAAGGTTGGGTTTCACACCTTAGATTGTGGTAGTTTTGTATCGCCAAAGGCTATTCCACAAATGCGAGATACAAAGGAAGTCATTGCTGCCTTAGATTTATCGAATACAAAAACGAAATTATTAACCATAGTTGTTAATGAACGAGGAGCAAATGATGCATGTAAGTTTGACAAAATTTCGTATTTAGGATATCCATTCTCAATTTCAGAAACTTTTCAATTAAGAAATACCAATGCAACTATCGAAGAATCCTTAGAAAGAGTACAAGCGATTCAAGATATCTGTTTAAAAAATGGAAAAACCTTAGTCGTATATATCTCAATGGGTTTTGGAAATCCTTATGGAGATGATTGGAATTTGGAAATTGTTCAAAAATGGGTAAATCACCTTGAAAGTATGGGGATAAAGATTATGTCATTATCTGATACTATAGGTGTAGCGACTCAAGAGAGTATTGAGTATCTATTTTCAAAATTAATTCCACTGTATCCAGATATTGAATTTGGAGCGCATCTACATACACGAATGGATAATTGGAAGCCAAGAATCAAGTCTTCTTTACAGAATGGATGCATACGATTTGATGGTGCAATCAACGGATATGGTGGTTGTCCTATGGCAAAAGATGATCTTACAGGAAATATGCCTACTGAAAACATGGCATTCTATTTTGAATCGAAAGGATATCAAACAGGAATCAATAAGGAAGCCTTTTTTGATGCGATGCAAATAGCTCAAAAGATTTTTCCAGAAAAGCACTCCCATTGATTTTACAATAATCCAAGACACAAAATCTGAAGTAGGAAGCTGACTTAACTTCTCCCTAATTCAAGGAAATTTATTTTGAAAAAAAATCTATCTCAACTTCACACTATTTCCTAAAAGCATAATAATACTCACTCGTAAACTCCTCATAAATCCCTTCTAAAATAATCTTACCTTCTTCCTTTTTCAAGGTTTCATACAATTCTAGAATAGATTTTATAGGGTGATCATTGATTTTTGTGATGATAAAACCAGGATCCATATTTGTACGTTCGATTTTACTCCCTTTAAAGACACTTTTAACCTTCACGCCTCCTTGAGTAGCATGTTGTTTTTCCTTTTTTGTCAATTCTCTGACTTCAAAACCTAGTTCTGCAAGAAAATTTTCAGCTTCTTCATTATTTTCAACAATGCTTGTTGTATTATTTTTATTTTTAAGAATGACATTCGCTTGCTGACGTTTATTTTTTCTGATATAATCTATTTTTAACGCATCGCCAGGACGGTATCGAGCTACCAATTCTTGCAATTCTGGCATTGTATTTATTTGAGATCCGTTGAGTTCGACAATTACATCACCAGGTTTTAGCCCAGCATCATCTGCACCACCCTTCGGCGTTATTCTGTTGATATAGACACCATTATTAGTTTTTAGATCCAATTCTTTCGATAATTCATCAGTAATCGGAGCAATTCCAATACCCAACATACCTCGTTGTACTACGCCATAATCCTTGATATCATTGATTACTTTTCTCGCAAGATTAGCAGGTATTGCAAAGGAATAGCCTTCGTAGCGACCACTTTGAGTTATGATTGCGGTATTGATACCTACCAATTCTCCATTTGTATTGACCAATGCACCACCACTATTTCCTGGATTAACTGCTGCATCTGTTTGGATAAAAGACTCTATGGAGTACTGATCTTCCAAGATATTTATATTCCGTCCCTTAGCACTTACGATTCCTGCGGTTACGGTAGATGCTAAATTGAAGGGATTTCCTACTGCCAAAACCCATTCTCCAACCTTTAAGGAGTCAGAATTTCCAAAGATAATATGTGGCAATCGTTTGGCATTTATTTTTAATAATGCTAGATCCGTGGATTCATCTACCCCAACGAGTGTTGCGGAATATTCACGTTTATCACTCAATGTAATTTCAAAATCACTACCATCTGCAACTACATGATTATTGGTCAAAATATATCCGTCAGGTGTAATAATTACCCCAGAACCCGTTGATGTCGTGAAACTTTGTCCAAACCAATTATCAACACTTCCCGAGTGAATTGATTTGATATTCACTACGGTTGGTGTAACGGCATCGGCTGCTGTCGTGAAATTTGTAGGTGATGTTGATAGAAATTTTCGTTGTAGTGATCCAGAAAGAATTTTATCTGAATATTTGGCATAAAATACCCTTTGGTTTTCTTGTTGTTCCACTATCTGTGGACGTTCAATAAGTCTATACACACCTACTGCAATCAATGCGCTTGCCAGCGACATAAGAAAATAGTTTCTAATCGAATTCATAGTAATCTGTTTTCAAATTTCACAAATACGTCATACATAAAGATATGACTATTTTATTCTTTCTAGGTGTATTTTTACAATACAAAATGAATGTGGATTTCGTATTCGTAGAACGTGCATTGGGAGACTAAAATTGTTTTATAAGAATATATATAACAACTGAATGCTTTCTAAAGTTATGGGTATTTATGATGAAAGTCAAGTTTTTATGAAAAAAGATTATAAGATGAGTCAGTTGCAGCTTCGCTTGCTCCTTAGATGAAAGATGAGTTGAAGTTCCAAAGAACATTATTCTATACGATATCATACAAACTACGCTCCGTTGTTTGGTCGAAATGAAATAAATTTCATTTGTCCCTTTAAAGTCTGATGAAATTCATTTCGTCAATCATATCTGAACAGCATCCGTG
>CAMZLN010000298.1 GCA_947311465.1 uncultured Saprospiraceae bacterium | reverse complement strand
CCATCTCCATCCACATCTGCTAATGGATCTACGCCACCATTCTCTACTACATCTGGAATACCATCATTGTCATCATCTTCATCGATACTGTCTGCGATTCCATCATTATCTAAGTCGTTTACTTCTCGGAAGTCAACTTCTGCTGTACTTAAATCATCTACATTATCTGTATCTGATGCTCCATTATTTAATTCATCATTTGAATCAATATCATTTACATCAGCTCCTTCAAAGCCATCATCCAAGCCATCTCCATCTGCATCTGTTCCTGCAAATGTACCCACTCCTGCTTCTACTACATCTTCTACACCGTCATTATCTGAATCTGTGTCTAAATAATCTGGCATATCTGCTCCATCGGTATTTTCTGGAGTGATTGCGTTTCCTACTGCGATGTCTTCATCGTAGGCATCATCAATTCCGTCTCCATCTGTATCTGATCCACTTGGAGCTACATAACTTGCAGTCGGTTGTGATTCTATGTTGTCTGGAATACCATCATCATCTGCGTCGATGTCTTGGTAATCTGGATTGCCTGTACCATCAGTGTTTGGAATAGGTAAAGGATTTGTTTGAATGTCATCGTCTAATCCATTATTATCAACATCAGTCAAACCATCAATAATTCCATTTCCATCAACATCATTACCACCTGCTTCAATAACATCAACAATACCATCATTATCTGAATCTAAATCATATTGATCAATAACACCATCAAAATCATGGTCAAAACGATCATCGATATTGTCATTATTAGCATCCACAAATCCCACAGCGTCATTATCTTTATAATCAGGAATTAAATCTCCATCGGTATCTACTAATGGATTAATGCCACCATTCTCAACCACATCTGGAATACCATCGTTATCATCATCCAAATCAATACTGTCCACAATACCATCTTCATCTGTATCGACTAAAATTGTAATTGCCAAATCTTGTACATCAGTTAATCCACCTGCATCAGTGACCGTAACCGTTACATCATAGACGTTATCAGTACCTACATCGGAAGGATTTTCATAATCAGGAGAATTAATAAAAGTCAATTCTCCAGTTAATGGATCTAATATAAATAATACAGCATCTACGCCAGATAAAACGTAAGTCAAGCCACCACCATTCTCTGTATCACCATCTGGATCTGTTGAATCCCAATCTATTACGTTACCTGTTGCATTTTCTGGAAAATTTGCGGTATTCGTTGGGTCACTATTATTGTTTGTGATCTCTGGTGCTTCATTTTCATCTGTCACCGTAATTGCTAAAGCTTGTACATCTGTCAAGCCGCCACCATCCGTAACAGTTACAATTACATCATAGACATTATCATTTCCATCATCTAAAGGATTTTCAAAATCAGGTGCATTTTTAAAAGTTAAAATTCCTGTATCTACATCTAGATCAAATAATGATGCATCTACACCAGTCAAGGCATACGTCAAACCATTATTCTCTGTTTCACCATCTGGATCTGTTGAATCCCAATCTATTACGTTACCAGATGCATTTTCTACGAAAGAGGCTGTATTTGTTGGATCACTTCCATTATTGGATATTTCTGGTGGTGCATTACATCCTGATTCTAGACTTGCGTCTAAAAAGTCATATGTACCTGAATTGGTTTCTGTAAGACTATAATTAACTGTAGCCGCTTGTGTGTCATCATTTTCTACACTTGCTGCTAGCCCATTATTTCCGTAAGGACCAGCGATGGTAGAATCAGCTTGAACTGTCTGGTTATGACCTGCTTCGTATGCGTCGGCGCAACCGTCTCCATCGGAGTCTAAATCTAAATGATTCGGGATACCGTCATTATCAAAGTCACATAACCTTTCTAAAACCCCAAGCCCCGTTAAATCAACACCAGTTGCTTCTCCATGAACAGTTATGACTATTTTATCAACACCATAAACATCAGTAAAAAATCTTTCTGCGAAGTGTAATCCATTATCATAAAATGGGTTCGCAAAAAATGACTCTGATTGAATTAAACTACCTGAATTATAATACTTAACATCTAACATTATAACATTCCAAGATCCATTAAAATTTGCATTCCATAAAAGAATTCCGGTAATATTATGACTTTCATTAAAATTTAAAGTAATATCAATAGTTGCTCCTGACCCAGTTTTATAAAAATGTGTATCATTAGAGTGTATCTCTAAGTATTCTTCAGAATCCTGGTCACTCAAATTACTCAACAATCCATCAGTAAACGCTGTAGACGTTAATGTGTACAAGGAATTTAAGATGTATTTGTCGGGGCACTCAACGTCATCCAAAATTCCATCATTATCATCATCTAAATCAATATCATCTGCGATACCATCACCATCTGCATCGGGAGGCACAGATCGATAATCAACATCTGTATTATCAGCATCCACATTATTCAGACCCTGATGGAGTGATTAATGCTCCTGTAAGTGATTTGAATAATGTGGATGCTGATAATACAGATGTTGATTATCGATCTGTCCTTCCCGATGCAGATGGTGATGGTATCGCAGATGATATTGATTTAGATGATGATAATGATGGAATTTT
>CAMZLN010000297.1 GCA_947311465.1 uncultured Saprospiraceae bacterium | reverse complement strand
GAGGAGACTGAACCTGCTCTTGTAAAACCTAATGATATTTGTAATTCAGCGATGCCACTAGATTTGACGGCTTATGTTGATGTAAATTATCCCAATGGAACATGGTTCCTGAAACGCCATTTCCTGACCATGTTCCATTGGGATAATTTACATCAACATAAGCCGTCAAATCTAGTGGCATCGCTGAATTACAAATATCATTAGGTTTTACAAGAGCAGGTTCAGTCTCCTCCAAAATTTCTATATCAATACTATTTTCTTGAATACAAGGCTCATTTGACTTAAAGGTCAAAGTGTAAGTACCAGCGGTAAGTCCTGATGGATCAAACATATCATTATTTACATTTGTCCCTGACCAACTACCGTCTATATAATTTGGATCATTAAAAGTAGTCAAATCAATGATACTTAAATCATCACAAATGGATGCTGGCACTTCTAAAATAGGCGTATCCGTTTGAAATATTTCAATAGTAGTTTCCCCGAGTTTCACACAGGGTTCATCAGATTGAAAATATATAGTATATTTACCAGGAGCCAAACCATCCAAATCAAACTCACTACCATTAATCACGTGATCCCCAGACCAAGTACCCGTTGGATAACTAGGATCTTGTAGTAATGTTAAATCATACGGAGTAGTTTCATGGGTACAAAACTCATTTTCAAGCAAGGAAATTTCAATTTCATCTACAATAGTAATTGTAGCCGTCACAGGTTGAAAACAATCCTCATCAGATTCAAAAATCACTTCATAATCACCAGGAGCCTTGCCATCAGGATCGAAAGTAGTAACAGCCGACCCATTAAAAGTCCAAATACCAGTTGTATGATTAGGATCACTTAATGAATTTAGATCTAAAGGATTTGCTGAACTACAAATAGAAGTATTCAAATTAATAGCTGGCTTTTGTGTTGGAGTAACGGTTATAATTAAAGAATTAGGACGGACACAATCTCCTGTAGGTACAAATGTGATTTCATAATCACCATCTAATCCCGTAGGGTCAAAAGTGCTATTAAGTTCATCAATACCCGTTCCATTAAATAAGCCAGATGTCAAAGTAGATGTAGCATCAATCAAAGTAGTCAAATCTAGAATTGGATCATTTTCACACATAGCATAGTCGGTCAAAATAGCTGTATCTTGTGCGTTTATAGTAATTTTCGCAATAGCTTCGGTACTACATCCTGACGTTCCATCAGGGGTAAAAGTAACTTCAATCTCTTGACCATCTAGTCCTGAAGGATCAAATAAATCGTTCACATTATCCACTTGAGTACCAGACCATTCACCATCAGGTAAAGGATCCGTCAAGATAAGATCATTTAAATTAACTTCCGATTCAGATACACAAATTGTAAGATCTTTCAACATCGTTGGTGTTCCATTGACCACTTCGATAGTTGTTGTTGCCGTATCTCCACAATTGGAGATTGGAGAATATTGGAAAGTATAGGTTCCAACGGCAACTGGATCGAAAAAAAACTCCCCACCAGATTCAGTAATTACTTCGCTACTTGACCAACCCCCTGTATAATTAGGGTCTTCAATTCCTTTCAAATTATATAAATCACTACCAACACAAAGTGTAGCCGTTTTCAAATCAGGTTCAGTACAATCTACTGTAAATGAAAATGTTTGAGTAACCACTTCAGCACAACCATCATAAATAGGATTAATTATCCCTTTGATGTAATAATTTTGAACTCCATCATCGCTACATAACTCATAAGGAACAAAATAGAAAAACGGATCAATATCAGAAGGTAGTGGTGGGATAGGGATTGTTTCTACTGGTGGTGCAGAACAGGAAACATTTTTCTCGATTTTTAAATTTCCATTAATGTCAATATATGCATAAGATCCATTTTGAAGATTTGCTATATTGGTCACTTGACTTGTATTATATGAAATGCTACTATTACAACTACAACCATCTATAAATACTTTGTATGTCCTTGTTCCATTACTTGAACTGTTTGAAAAAGCACCATTGGTTCTAGTACAACTATTTTGCAAAATATAAATCGTTTCTCCATTGGCACACAGCCCATCAAAATCATAACTTATGGAAACATTTGAACTCATAAAAACAACTACAAGTGCTGCGGCAGGAATTGGAGTATTTGGTCCCGCAGGAATAATATTTACATTGTTGCAATTCATGGATGAACGCAATGACTGTATCAATAATGGCTCTGGGGTATTCAAAAATGTACATGGGTTAGGACCTAAATTTATATCCAGGTTTTGTGGGCCATTTTGGTTATTTTGAGTTGCTAAATCAATCTGTATATCCCCAGCCAAAGGAATACCCCCTCCCGAAGCAATAATCATAAATTCATTGTTCGACTCTTTAATAGTTGGTTTTTGATTACAAGCGTCAACCATTAGAGCGATCAATTGTGGACAAGGATTACATGGAGTTACTTCATTTGTTCTTACATTAATATTAGAACTTGAAATATAATCACCATCTCCAGCATAAGGGTCGAAATTCGGCGTTGTACCCAAATACCAATCCACCGTACCCTGTGGAAGATTAATACCTTCTAGGGTGATTTCAATGGCATCATTAGGACATAATTCGCATCCATCATTACAATTTGTACCCGCTGTTGCATTATAAACTGTAAATTCTGGACACACTGGAGCAGAACGGAATTGTAAATCAATATCATAAGTTGTGTTACAAATATCGCCTGTCGAAACATTTGTTTCTTGACCTTTCGGATTATTGACATCGTAAGTAGTACCATTTACTTGGATAGATTCATCTTCCATCAATGTAGTATGAATATCAATTTTAGGACAAGCAATACAAACTTCCAAAGCTTCCGTTGATGCCAGACTTGATTCATCACAATCCCCATAAGAAGGATTAATCTTTCCTTTTATATAAATATGCTCATTACATAAATCATCTAAAAACCCATAAGTTGCCACCAATGGATAAACTGCATTATCTAAATCTACATTACAACTTCCTTTTGAGCCCCCTTCTTCAGCAATAAAGTTTCCAAAATAATCTGGTTCTCTTTCATAAGAGTGTCCTGCGGGAGGTAGTAATTGTGTAAAAGCCCAATTAGGCGTTAGTAATTTAAAATTATTACTAACACATCCTGTAATACTTGGTGTAGGGATATTTCCACCAGCAACGATATCTCCAAAAGGAAAACTATTATTAAAAGCAGGATTTCCATATTTTAATGCATCTGAATAATCATTTCCATTAAACAATAAAATGTACTCTCCCGTATTATCAAGTGTTAAAATTTTATTCTGATCGTTAGAAAAAGTACAATTACAAGATTCCAAATCCAAATCGATAGATTTTTCCGACACCGCAGAAAATCCAATAACGAAAAGACCATCTTGATCCAAAATAGTATTTGGTGGAATTCTAATTACCCAATCTCCATCAGAAATCAAATAACATCCAATATCAGTTCCCGCAGGTCCCAAAAGTTCTAACCATTCTCCAGTAGTTGGATTATCAGTATCATCATCGTTATTCAAAGGAGACACCATAATTTCATTAAAAACGACTTTTCCACTTGCAGGAGCACAATTTACAGCTGGAATAATACTTGATATAAAATAGGTTCCATCAAAATACGGGTCAAAATTTGGATCTGAACTATAATTCCAATCAATACTTCCACCTTGCGGTAAATTCGTTCCTTTATTGATATTTAAATTAAATAATTGACTAGGACATAGTGTACAACAATCATTTGAAAGCAATGAATGATGAACACCTAAAGTATTTTCGTCCACAGAATAAATAGACCATTCAGTAGTTAGTGGAGTAAATTTACAGTTTGAATACGTTCCTTTCGCACCAACACCTTTTGTTGGAATACGAATTAGCTTAGCATCATGCATCCGCTGACCAGCACCAGATTTCCAAGTCGCCCCTGGATCACACCCAATAACTCCAATTTGATCAATTAGTTCATTACCATGAAAAAGCGCAACCGCATCATTTCCATCATACAATAAATCTTTTGATAAATCTGATTTCTCTAAAAACTCTTGATTGGAAGCAAGATCACAGATTGTCAAAGTATTTTTGTTGTTAATAATTACATTATCGAGATCAATGGAAGTAGGCGTAGTTGCCCCATCTAAATATACTTTCAAAGAATAATCTTCCAAATATAAATTAACACTTTGACCTGTTCCATTATAAATTTCGAGACATTTTGCATTATCTGCTTCAATATATTCAGAAAAATACAAATCAGTTGTTTCATTGCCAATACAAAAATTTGATGTGATTGAACTAGCATTTATTTCTGGACATTGGGCTAAGCCAACCAGGCTAGTAATTAAATGTATAGCAAAAATGACTATTACTTTTTGTGGATTTACCATTCTAGGTGTTATTTTCAAGGCATTCAAATACAATTTTGTATGACACGATATAGTCCACTTAAAACAAACTAAGGTTACTTACGATTACAAAAAAAATGCAAATATCTTTCAATACTAAGTTTAAATGCCATTTTAGGAAATATTCGACAATACAAAAGTCGGCTTTTTATACCAAAAAGAAAAGGATTAATTGTTTTAGATGGCAAAATTCATGATAACTTTATAAAATACAAGGAAAATGCACCAATTATTGAGTCATAAATTACTAAATAATGCTAGTTATTAATAACTTTGAGTCCTTTTTAAAACAAAATACATATTAAAATGCAGTTGACAGAACAAGAAATTGTAAGAAGAGAAGCGTTGGAAAAGATTAAGGATTTAGGGATTAATCCATTCCCCGCTGAAAAATTTGATGTAAATTTTAGATCCAAAGATTTTGTAACGGAATCTTATAAACAGAATCTTGTCAAATTACTGGAAGACATCAATGGCGTGGGTCATGTTGGTGCAGAAAAATTAATGGAAATTCTTCTAGAAAGCAAATTCAAAACATCTCTACTTTTAGATTTAACAGATTTAACAGAATATATTGAATTTGACAAAGGCACAAAACGTAAACCAATGGCTTTGGATGATTACATCCAAGAAATTAGGGTATCTGCATTGGGAGAATTTACTCCTGAAAAATTTGGTGAATTTGTAATGGCTGGACGATTTATGGGACAAAGAGGTCCATTTGCTAAATTACAAGATTCTAATGGAGTGATTCAATTGTATTTAAATAAAAAAACAATTACCCAAGATCCTGCAGAGCAAGAAAAAATTGGAAAATTAATCAAATTGCTTCATATCGGTGATTTTATTGGGGTAAAGGGGGAATTATTTTCTACACAGACAGGAGAAGTTTCCTTGAAAGTAAAAGATTTAACATTTTTAGGAAAAGCACTAAAAACCTTACCCGTTGTAAAACGGGATAAAGATGGCAATGTATATGATGAATTTAAAGATCCAGAATTGAGATACCGTCAACGTTACGTTGATTTGACGGTAAATCCACAGGTAAGAGATATTTTCATCAAAAGAAGCAAGGTCATTTCTTCAATGAGACAATATTTTGTTGAGCAAGGTTGGATGGAAGTTGAAACTCCCGTTTTACAACCTATACATGGTGGGGCTGCAGCAAAACCTTTTGAAACACACCACAATACATTGGACATGCCATTGTTTTTGAGAATTGCCAATGAGTTGTATCTAAAAAGATTAATTGTTGGTGGATTTGAAGGTGTTTTTGAATTTGGGAAAATGTTTAGAAATGAAGGAATGGATCGAACCCATAATCCAGAATTCACTTCAATGGAAATATATGTTGCTTATAAAGATTATATCTGGATGATGGGTATGGTTGAAGAGTGTCTTGAAATAGTAACAAAAGCAGTTACAGGTGACACGAAAGTTCAATATGGAGAACATCTAATTGATTTTAAAGGGCCCTATACACGTATGACCATGTATGAATCTATCGAACATTATACAGGAATTGATGTTTCAAAAATGGAAGAACCAGAATTAAGAGATGTTTGTAAAAAGATGCATATTGAAGTGGATCCAACCATGGGTAAAGGTAAATTGATTGATGAAATATTTGGTGAAAAAGTTGAATCCAATTTAATCCAACCTACCTATATCACAGATTACCCTATTGAAATGACACCACTAGCGAAGAAGCATAGAACTTCTGAAGGTTTGGTAGAACGCTTTGAGTTATTTGTTTCAGGAAAAGAAATTGCAAATGCATATTCTGAATTAAATGATCCGATTGATCAAAGAGAACGCTTTGTAGATCAGTTGGCATTAGCGACAAGAGGTGATGAAGATGCAATGGTATTGGATGAAGATTTTTTACGTGCTTTAGAATATGGAATGCCACCTACTTCTGGATTAGGAATTGGAATTGATCGCTTGACCATGATGTTGACCAATCAAAGTTCGATTCAAGAAGTATTATTCTTTCCACAGATGAAACCTGAGGTGAAACAAGTAAAAGAAGTTACTGAATAAAAAAAAATGGTGAGTCCGACGGGCTCACCATTTTTTTTTATTTGCTATTGAGTTCGTCGACTCATCTGCCCTACAATTTTAGCATATAACTCTTCTGGTTGAAAAGGTTTTACAATATATTCATTACAACCAATTTCTAATGATTTTCTTTGTTCTTGTTTAGATGCATTTGCTGTCAACGCTATTATTGGAATACTTGGATTCGTTTCTCTTATTTTTTTAGTGGCGTCCAATCCATTCATAACTGGCATTTGAATATCCATTAAAATAAGATCATATTGATGTTCTTTTACCTTAGAAATAGCGACTACTCCATTTTCCGCAATATCAACAGAAATATCTGACGACCAAGTTTTCAATACTTTTTTAGTTGCAATTTGATTAATAAAGTGATCTTCTACTAAAAGAATATTTAAAGCCAATTGAACATTACCATCTTCGGAAATAAGTGTTGAAGAATTCGCGTGTTTTATTGGCAAATTAATCGAAATACTTGTACCAGAATCTCTTTTAGAAATAATCTGAACAGTTCCATTCATGAATTTAACAAGTTTCAAAAGGATTGCAAAATGAAGATCATCATCTCCAATTTCATTGTGTTCCAATTCTGCATCTAAAGACAATAACTCTTTGATTGCAAAAGGTTCTAGCTGCTTAACCAGATTATTAATTTCAATGGTAAAAAACATATTTTTATTATCATTTTTTACATTGGTCTGAATCAGCACATTTTTAGATTCTGAATAAAAAGATGTGATGTGTTTTGACAAATTATAAATAATCTGCAACATTTTTCGTGGATCACTTATGATACTTTGATCTATATCATTATACTCGATTTGAATATTTGCCCCTTCTCTTTGTCCTTTAATTTGAATAATTTTTTCGGTACTTTGAATAAATTGCTTCAAATCAAAAGTCTCTTCATCAATAGTAACATCATCCCCAACCAAAAGAGAATAATTCAAAAGATTGTTTAATACTACTGACAAATCTGCCACAGAAACTCTCAATCCATGAATCAATTCCGCTTGTTCTTGAGAAGCTTCCATCTTTTCTAATAAAAAGATCAAATTGACAATAGAAGACAAAGGAGTTCTAACATGAAAACTTAAGTCATCAAAAACCTGTTGTTTAATTCTAAACGATTTTTTATTTATATTTTTCTCAAGCAACAATGCTTCCGATTGTTTTCTATCCGTAATGTTTTGCAATGTACCCACTGCTTTGATTGTATTATCTATTTCATTGAAGCTTACTTTACCTTTCAGTGCGATATACTTAATAGAACGACCATTGACTAAGATTCTATGTTCAATTTCAATGGGTTGATTTCCTTTTGAACAAGCTTCAAAAAATTGAGCAACTTTAGTTTTGTCATCAAAATGAACAAATTCTAAATAATCAGAAAGAGATGTTCTTCTTGTTCTATTTTCTATTGCTAAAATCGAAAAGATTTGATCTGACCACTCCATATCATTTGAAATAATATCGAGTTCCCATTGACCAAACTGAGCCATTTTCTGAGCTTCATCATATTTTTTCTTTTGAATCAGCATCTCATTTTTTAGAGATTTCAATTCTTGTTGAGTTTCAAATAAATGAATTGCACTAGAAATTGATTGCCCTAATAAAGTTGGAGATAAAATATCAATCAACAAAAAGTCACTTGCCCCCGCTTTGATTGCTTGATTTGCAATAATTTTATTATTCTTATCAGAAATAACAATCACAGGACAGCTATCACATCTGTCTTGAAAAGTAGTCAAAGTTCGGAAACCCATAGTATCTTCCAAATCCAAATTCAATAAAACAATATCAATATTGTTTTCTTGAACAAGAGTAACGCCTTCAAACAATGCAGTTGAAAGAAAGACCTTTTCAGTTGGACTCCACTTCTTAATTAGTGTTTGAACTTTTTCGGTATTTTTTAAAGATTTCTCTAGTAAAAGAATATTCATGCTTGCTCTGTTTCAATTTTCGATTACCACAAATCATGGCATCACTGTAGTGGTATAGATGAAAATTCACCGAAATTAAAAAATTGCGAATTTTCATCCAACCACTATATGTACAGAATATCAAATATGATGCCTAATGTTTTAGAAAAATGATTCTTTCATTTTTTAACACTTTTATTCTGTTTTTCTTTAAAAATATTAGGAATAATATGCTACAAACACAAGTAGATGGACACATATTTCAACTACAAATATGGATAAAATAAAAAACTTAAACTCTTAACATTTATTTTTTCACAGTTCCTAAGTGTAAAGATAAGGAATTGTGTAGAAATAAATGTT
>CAMZLN010000296.1 GCA_947311465.1 uncultured Saprospiraceae bacterium | reverse complement strand
GTCGAAATGAAATAAATTTCATTTGTCCTATAGTCTGATGAAATTTATTTCGTCAATCCTGTATGCAAAGCATCCGTGCATTCGAGGCAATTTATTTTGCAAAGGACATTATTTTAAGAATAAATAATATTTTGAAACGTCAACTCATCAAGGCTCGACCTTGGAGAGCCGACTCATCCCATCATCAACTTATCAAATTCCCAATTCCCAATTACTTAGTCATTTATTCCAAAATCAATTTTTTAGTCACAATATCCATTCCAGAAATAACCTTTACAAAATAAATCCCAGATGGATAAGAAGCCACATCCAAATGAATCATTTTATCATTTTGATTTTCAATATTTAAAATTTGTTGACCATTGATATTAAACAATTGTACTGAAAAACGATCAATAGTTGTGTTGTTCAAATCCAAAGTTACAGTGTTGGTTGCAGGATTAGGATATAATTTCAAATCGATAAAATTAAGCAACTCAATATCTGAAATTACGGCATTTTCATCAATCACAATTTTAAAAGATTGCTGCCCCGTCCAAGCTCTATCCGCATTTTTTACAATAAAAGGAAATTCATCAGTTTCACTATCACTTCCAAGATGTTTATAGACAATAGAGTTGTGAGCCAATTCATATTCATTAAATACATCTCCGATTCCTAATATTTTTTTATATCGAGTAATATTTCCATAAGTTGGAGTATTCACAATGACATATTGTAAATCTTTAGATGCTAAAACGGGGTCATTCGTAGAAAGAAAATCTGAGGATATAATTCTAGACTTACCCTGCTGTACTGGCATCGTTTCATTTGTAGTTACGGCAGGTGACGCTGCATTGATACTACCACACAATTCGAGAGACCAGCCACCAAATTGACCACCATTTCCCCCCGTATCATCTTGAATACCAACAGTCCATTTTCCTTTCGTGTCTTCATTAATAAAAGCGGATAAAGGTTCTTCGGGTTGAAAATAAGCTCCTTTGGGTGGACAAGAAAACTCTTTGGGAGATTGATCGTCTAATTTAAATGAAAATTGTCCATTATAATTAAAACATTTATCTTGGAATAAAATCACTTTTGTTCCTGCAGGACTTGTAAGTGTAACGTCTAAATCACTAAACCAATCATGGATTCCATGAAAGGTGGGTAAATTTACATCAGCAATTTTTCCTGAATCAAAAACATCAATGATGCTTTCACGATAAGGTTTTCCACTTTGCGTTATTGGAATATTGGCGTTGTCTTGTTCGTAGGTTACACAATTTACACTATTGGTATGAAAGGAATAAACTCCAATTGGATTACCATGTCCACATTCATTCAAAGGGGTGATTCTCCAAAAATATATTTCATTTTGATCTAATAAAGTGGTTGAAATTAGGCTGTCTTCTGTCGTAATTGTCGATTGCACTATAGTTGATGCTTCAAAAGAAGGAGAAAGCGCAACTTCCAATAGGTATTCATCGGCATCAGTTGCGGTTGTCCATGAATACGTGGGCAGTTCATCTGTACTTGCACTATTCTCTGGATTTTCGAGTTGAATAGATGTAAAGACATTTGAAGTTGTAGTAATTGTAACGGGATGAGTAGATACCAATTCGTTATTAATTTTCCCTTCAATCTCGAAGGTGTATGTTCCTTCATCTAGATGATTGCTAAAGTTCAAAACCAGCTGATTCATCTCTCCAGGTTGAGAAGTTGAGTTTGTAAATGTAGCGAGAACATTTTCGGGTAAATCACTAACTACAGAAAAAGTAATATCGTCTGAAAGATTCATGAGTCCACTTGTTACAATATCAATAGTTGCGGATTCTGGCAAACAAATATGTTGTACGTCAGGAGAAACTCCAAAACTAAAATCTGGCTTTTCCGCAGGAATAATAGTACAATCAAAATTTGAAATATCAAAGAAGATATTATCTGCTCCTTTGATTTTTATCCTAGCAGTATTTGAATTTACGTCAGGTATTTTGACATATTCGGTACCGTCATTAGCCACATTTTCTGCCAAAGTTATTGGGTAAGTATATCCACCATCTGTTGACAAATAAATATTTACCATTTTACAATTTACAGGAGCCAAGTCGGTATTAGCGACATTCCATTTTATTGCTACAATATCATTTATAATAAGTGTGTCTTTTCTAGAATTTGGATATTTGACTTGAAAAGGACCCGCTTTTTCAGTTGCTTCAAAAGCAATGGTTTCCCAAGTTGTTCCTCCATATTCCGCCACATTATCTCGTACCGTACACCTAAAAGTCAGGTCTCGATTGTATGTGGGAAGTACTTCATCAACACGAGAAGTATTTTGGATTATATTAGATAGTTTGGGAAAAGTTCTTTTTGAATTCGTAGTAGGAGGAAATGATCTAAAAATAGGGGAGTTGCCTTCAGGACTTCCAGGAACGGACATAGGACCCAAGTCGTATTGCTCCCAACAATAAGTCAATTCATCATTTTCCAAATCGCTACCAATTGCGTCAAGTTCAAAGGGTGTACTAATCGGAATAAAGAACCCATTTTCCAACGGAATCTCTACCGTTGGAGAAGTATTTTCAGTGACTACTTTTTGAGCACAGCTATTTCCATTTCCATTGAACATATAATTTTTTATTTGTTCCAATGAATTGGTGAAATAATATGGATCTGGTTTATTTACGATATTATTACCAAAACTACAGATTCCCGCATAAGACATGATTGTCGAGCCACTTCCAGGTTCATAAGCACCACCTTCGTACACATTGTGACAACTGCTCATGGAGTGACTTGCCCCCATTTGATGCCCCATTTCATGTGCTACAATAGCGACTACGAATGCATCATTTACAGGTTTTCTATGAAGAGAAACCCCTCTTGCTCTACTACCAGAGCAAACTGCAGCCAATTGGGCTAAGCCAGAAAAACTGCCATGAGTACCAAATACATGCCCCCAAGCATAAGCGTTTCCAATTATTTTATCAATTATTTTTTGATTTTCATCGATCATTTTTTGAGTACTTCCATTGGAGTACCCATCTATTGCAGAATTTTCAAATATAAGTTTATCATTATCATTGACTAAGACCAATTTAATAGCCAATTCGGTATTGAAAACTTGATTTAATCTGTTCAAAATAGTTACGATAGCCGCCATTGCATCTGTTTTTCCACCATGAAAGGCGGTGAATTCTGCATTTGCTGCGATAGCTACGGTATATGTTCTTTCTGTGACAGCTTCTCCACCTTTTGATCTAAGTTTTGGCAAGTCGGTCTCAGAAAAATCATTCGAAAGCAATGTTGGCGTATTGATTTCGTTTTCACCACAAATAAAAGTATTCTTTTCAGTGGACAATAAATCTCTTTGAAAATAGACGATATAATATTCATCTTGATTGATCGCATAGGGATCTATATAAACTTGTCCATTTTTATTATTAATTAAAGCATGAAATCCAGTAGGCGTAAAATCCATTCTGACCGTTGCATTTGTAAGTTTTGATTTACCAAAATATGTTTTTATTGATGGAAATTTTGCTGCCAACGCTTCTTGCATGACAGGAGATTCAAAAACGGTAAAGCTGTCGAAAGTGCCATCTGGTAATGGCAATTCAATGATTACTCCCCTTGATCGGCTATTTTCCATGGGCGCCAATAACAATTGAGTTTTTATTCTTCTAAGGTTTAGAGAAAAAGTGGCTCCATGTTCAGGAATAGTGTAGCGGATACAATTCTCAGAAAGTTGGATATTTCGTTCAGAAGTATTCGTCCATGCGTTTTGAGAAAACAATGTTGTGTTAATTCCGAAAAGTATCAGAATTAAAAGTGATTTGGTAAGTAACTGCATATTTTGACTTTTGTAATTCATCATAAAAACTAAAGACCAAATATACTAATTTTTAAGTGATGTTTTACCTTGAAACATTTGATATGTCGTCTTTTTATCAAAATTGAGCAATCATTTGGAGATTTCCGAGATGAATTATTTTACTAGAGCCACTTTTCCTACCATTATAGCCAATATTGACAAATACATATTTTGATATTTTTTTATGAATTTGTAGTCCCCAAATAAAATTATTGCCATTTTGAAGACCGTCAAGAAGTTCAAAGCTTACCGGACTATTCAAATCACCGATATAATTTACGTGTGTAAAATTTAGTGTAGATTCAATAGAAAGATTATCCGATTGATTATATTGGATATTTATTTTTGCAGCTTTTTGAGTAATATTATTGGGTTCGGTACTAGGAATATTGTCTTTTAGGGTATATTCAATTTCAAAACTATTGCTCCATTTTTCTTTCCATTGATTTACTATTTTTAGATTAGATTTTAGGATGTCTAGGTCGTAGTTTTTCTGAATAAAATTTTCTGATATTTGATTTTTTGAACCTTTGGAAACATCTAAATATAAATTCCAGTTTTCAACCAGTCTCCCTTGTATTTTCAAAAAGGTTTCGCTTAAAAAAATAGATTCGAATCCAGTAACTAAGGTGTTTTTTTGTTGATAATTAGAAAAACCCAATTCAGCATTAAATTTCAAGCTGGTTCTATTGAAGAATAGGCTATTTCTTATGGATTGATTATCAGCGATCAAAAGACTGTCATTTTTTCTAATTTCAAAAGGATTCCAATCAATTTGGTTATTTTCATTATTGGATCTTCTATGAATAAAGAATGTCGATTGAGTAGAGAAATAATTTAATAATTGAACGGCTTTAGATTTTGAGTTATGCCATTTTGCTTTTGGAATGAAAGCAAAAGATTGATTAAATTTCAGAAAATTGGTAGCAATATATTCTTGAGTAGGAAGAATTATTCTTACAAATTGTGCAAGATCAGGGTAGGGGGCTATTTCAAATTCATTGATTTGCTGTATTTCATCTTGATTATAATCTATCCATTGATAAACGCCTTGTCCTGCCTTTACTTCCAGATAACGATAGGCGATTTTTGCTTCTTGACCACCACCAATTTCATAATTAGACGAAATTTGTACAGCACCTTTCCAAGGAGAATAATTTAAATTAACTTGTCCGATTTGATATTTTTTAGGAATCTGTTCTGTCCAATCTAAATGCTCAATTTTTACATTTCTTTGCAACCAACTTCCTTCTATTCTAAAAAACGATTTTGGTTTCCATTGTCCAAATATTTTATATTCTAGGCTTTGAATGTTCTTTTGAAAAGTTTGACTTTTTGGAGCAAAATCATTTCGTAAAAGAAAATGGCTACCTAGAGAAAGGCGTTTCGATTTTTTAGATTCAATAAACCATTTGGATTGATTGAAAAAGAAGCTTTCCAAAGATAGTGAATCATTTCTGATTCTTTTATTTTTTTCTTGTTCCAAAAACACCCCTATTTTCCAATCATTAAATTTTGAGAAACTTTTAGATAAGAGCAAGTTGGGTTTAATAAACTGTGTAGTTTCATCTGGAGATGAAGTTTGTAGCCATTGCCCATTACCCACCAGATTCCAACCTTTGTTTTGTATTGTAATAATCCCATTTTGTTGAATTCCTTTGAAGTAGTCGATTTGTGAAAAAGAGTTGATTCCATAAGATATAGACCCAAGACTATCTTTCAAAAGATTAAAATTTGCACTCATAAAATGCGATGAAAGTGGAGAATCTACAGTTTTGATATTCCAATTTCTATTAAATTCAGGATTTCTAAATGGACTATAAGCTTTATATTTCTTGTCGGAATATTCATAACTAATTAATGAATTGAGATGCCAAAGCTTGGATTTTCCAAAGGAAGAATTCGCCTGATATTTAGTAAAAACAGCCATTCCAATATTATCATTTTTATCTTTTTTTGAAAATCTATTTTTATCGAAATTACTCATTGAGATTTCGCTTGAAATATGACTATTTTTGGAGATATTGTAGGTTGCACCAAGATTATAAACTTGATGTTTCACAGGGGCAAGAAGTTTTACAATAGGAGCATAATTTCCTTGTAGATTTCCCATTTCATCAGGAGCAATCCATTGAAAAATAGTGCCATTTGCACTGTCATTACTTCTTATATAACTTCCATTACCAAAACCAACATTGGTGAATTTAACATTGCGATTTTCTGTATTTTTAGAGGGGTTATAAACTAGAATATTTGAAAATAGAACAGTATTTATTAGGGTATCTTTTATCAAGTAAAAAACTGGATTGAGAGGATCTATTTTGGATTGGATACCAGAAAAGAATTGATTTCCAACGGCATCTCCAGCATCAGCAAGTTGTTGTTTTTCACTTGGAGAAAGTTCAGCAAGACCAGTTGTATTTTTACTTTCCTGTTCAGAAAAAAGGTGAAAATCTATTTCCCATTGATCATTTTTAAATTTATTGTCAATTGCGAATAGTGATTTTAGATAATTTTGAGTTGCGTATTCAAATTCTACCACGATTCTAGAATTGGCATTGATAGGGATATTGGGAGTAAAGAAAATTTCACCCTGATTGTAATCAATGATATAGTCTTTGGCTTCGCCTCTTATCAATAATTTTCCATCTAGAAAAACTTTTTCAGTATTTGCAAGAATGATGATAAAAGTTTCTTTTTGATTTCCAATCAATTTATATGGACCTTGATTTCCTTCAAAAATGTTCAGAATTTGCCTATTAAATTCACCTTTTGAAATGGCAATACTTGCTCTGTTTGAAATTATTCCATTTTTGGTATTAAATTGATTTTGAAAACTTGCTCCTTGAAGATTTTTATTGTAATTGAGAAAATGACTTTGTGTAGAAAGGTCATAGTCCCCCGCAATGAGTTGGTTTTTATCTTTTTCTATTTGAATAAAAATTTTGTCAAATTCTTTTAGATTTTGCGTATTCCCTTCGGGTTGCAAGGGGATATTTTCATCCGAGATAGCTGCTTTTATTTTAATATCATCACCAACAAGACCTTGCATTTGTAGATTGAGACCAGAATTGAGCACAAGATCGTGATTGTTTCCAAAATTAACTCCTCTTGAAAAACTGCCTTGATAATTCAAGTCATTGGAAAGATTTTCTATTTGATTTTTTGGAATTTCGTATTCTATTAAATTTTCAGGATTTTCTTTTTGAGCTATTAGATTTGTATCAAGCAGAAAAGTGTTCTCTGTGATGTAAGGAGGCAATTTTTTATATTGAATGAATATTTCTTGAGACTGCTTGGATTTCCAAATCAAAATATCATTTTCTATTTGATAGTAGTTAGATGGGATTGTATCCTGTAATGTAGCATTAAAAACAACAACGGAATTGGGTATAAAAGGTCGATACTCAATAAGAATAGAGTCATGTAGATTGACTTCAACCTTGTGCATGCAACAATCTGTTTGTTGAGCAAATGTTGCTGCAAAAACCAAGAGTATAAAATTTGACAATAAAATCCATTTCAACATATCTGTAAAAGAACGATAAAAAATGGAGATTGTTATTTTGCACTTAAAAATGTAATGATAATTTGGATGTTCCTAAAGGGGCATACAGCAAATAAAATAAATTCACTAGTTAAAATAAAAAAGAGTAATTGGATTATCAATTACTCTTTATCGAAAGTTAGTTTAGCGTGTCCAACAATTTCGTATTGCAAAGATAAAGAGAAAAAATAGACCATACAATGGGTGCTAGCCCCCAAAAACAAAATAGAAAGGAGATGATTGGTTGATTTATAGTATTTTATAACATTGTGTGAAGGGATTTATAAAGGGAAAATTAAATATGTTTTAATGAAATGAAGGACGTCGCCCATATTTTTTAAAGGTTGATTAATTTTCTTTTCTTGATAAAACTCAGAGATATTTTGTTTTAATATTCGGATATGATTTTCAACCGTTTTCTGAGAGATATTCAATTTTTTAGAGATTTCAAGGTTATCGAGGCGCTTATTTCTTAATTTAATGATTTCTATTTGTCTAGGAGTAATTTGAAAATCAAGAATGGATCTATTTTTCTCATAGAATAGTTTTTCAATCTTCGGATCTTCTGCAAATAGATGAATTTTGACATAGTCATCCTCATTGGGAATGATTTTCCATTTCTCCAATAATGTTATAGGCGCCCCATTTTTATCTATTTCAAAAAGAAAAGACTGACGACTCACCTTGATGATGTCCTTATTTTTTTTATAAATTCTAAAATGATAATCAGTATGTTCGGAAAGGGGTTTTATTTGTATATTTTCCAGCACCAAGCTAAACATAATCATTTCCATTCTCGCTTTGTGCGAGATATCTATAGGATGTACTATTTGAAGAATTGAATCAGGGTCGTTTCTGATAGCTTCGATAGTAAATTCTTCATCAGAATACCCAAGACATTCTTTGACTCTATGATGAAATATATATTTTTCTTGTTGAAAATCATAGAGCGTCACAAACGAGTTGATTTTAGATAAACCACTTATCAACTGTTTGATATCAGGAATATCATCACCTTCGACTAGTTTAGACCTACTAAACTTCTGTTCTAGATACCGTAAAGCATCTACATCCCCTTTCTGCATTTTGTTTTTTTTACGAAATTGTTATTTTTAAAGGTATGATTTTTTTTTTACAAAAAATAATTTTTTAAAATAAACAAACGTTCTATGCTTTGGTCATTGACTAAGTTCGCATAAACTTAAAAAAAACAGAAATCTTTCAAGTTAGAAATATAATTATATTTAGGCTTAAAATCTTTAATCTAAAATAATTTTTGAAGTAAAAGTTTTATCTCTAGTATCAATTTTAATAATAAATAACCCAGATTGTTGAAATATTGCTGATGAAATCAAATCTCCATTGACAAAAGGATTTGAATAAATTAGATTTCCAGTTGCATTCCAAATTTTAATATTTGCATTTCTTGTATCAACTTGTTCATCAATACTGATTTTGAAGTTTTGATTTTTAGTTAAGGGGTTAGGATAGATATTAAAAGTTTCCGCGTTTGTTACATTTGATGTTGCTACTGCTTTTTCTGTATAGATTTTCAACAATGGAGCATTTATAGATTTTCCACTATTGGCAGAAGAAATTTGATAGAAAGCATTTTGATTTTCATTAATCACATCATTATTTAATCTAAAAAAGATAAAATCTCCAGGATTTGAATTTTGTTCATATTGATCTTTTATAAATTTAGTTAATTTTGGATTTTTACCTGTCGAAATTTTCCCAATTGCAGAATTTAATGTTATCAAGTCATCAATCAAAGAATGTCCTTTTGCCGTTTCGTGATCAAAAGGACCTTGCCAAAAGTCAGTAGTTTTTACATCAGCATCTCCTCTAGACCCCATTCCATAAAAATCTATATTTCCTTCGGGTGAACCATTAATTGCTTCAAGATTAAAATCAATTTCAACATTGATAATTTTTGCATTCAAAGGAATAGCAGGTAATCTAAAAGGAAAAACGCCTACGGTTCCAAGTGAATTAACATTTCCAATTTTTTGTTGAAGCGCCCGTGTCCATTCCATTTTTTTATCGCTATTTATTTCTACGTCATGATAATCTGCGGCACAGAAAAGTGTATCAAGTTGATAATTATATTCTGGCGTTAAAAGGTCAATTGTTTGTGTGGAAGAAACATGATTAGCCATATCTACTGCTACGATTTCCACCTGATAGGTTGTTTCATCAGAAAGATTGGTTAAAAATGACTCAGGCGATTGGACAGACAAAGCTGGGTTATCATCATCGAAACGAATTAAATATTGTTTGATTCCATTTACGTCTGAAGCTTGATCCCAATTAAAAAGAGCAGAAGTTGAATTTATGTTGCTAATTGAAATATCTGTCATTTCAGGGTTTTCTAAATCAGTCACATTTGCATTGAGTTCAAAGCAGCCCAAATCAGGATTTTCATCGGTTCGAAGATTCAAATCTAAATCTATAGTTGAAGCACCTTCTTTGATACCCGCATCTACTGTATTGGCATTATTTTTTAAATGAAAATCCCAATTTTCGTAATCTACAAAAATATCTGCATAGTTTTTAGACACGAGATTGTGGTCAAAAGAGCCAGGATATTCATCTTGTACGCTTACCCCCATAATATTATTTCTAGTTAGGTTTCCAGTACTTAAATAAAATTCAGGTCCTTTAGTTTTATTAATTCTTATCCATGGATGGTCACCTGGACTATGAATGTTTAGTGGGTTTCTTACGATAGTATTATTAGCTATTCTACAATTTTTCGCTCCATACAACGCAATACCATGCGGATGATGTTGTACCACCAAATTGTCTTCAATAATCCAATCTTCCACAAAACCATCAAAGTCAATGATACCTTGCATCACACTTGTAGGTAGCGGTAAATTTGGATCGTTGATATCTGTGATTTGGTTGCCACGAATTACAATTCCAACTACTGGAGGAAATTTAGAAGTATTGGTCCAACTTTGGAAAGCGTCATCATGATTTCCCGTAAGATAGTCATCAACGATTGCATTTTTAATTTGATTGTAATTAAATTGGGTATGACTACTCAATCCTCTAACGGCATCTGCTCCAAAATAATCAACAATATTATGAGCAACTAGATTATTTACAGCCGAAGGGAAAATTTGGATAGGAAACCAAGTATTGTAAATATAATTATTTTTGAAAGTGCAATTTCGTCCTGCACAAATAATTCCATCTCCGGCGGCATCATACCAATGTTGATTGGTTGTCCAATCAGAAATATCTTTTTTAGCAAAAATTTCACAATTTTGAATGACAATATCATGAGAACCACTAAAAATATTAACGTAAGTATCCTTTCTAGTAATATTTGCAGCTTCTGGACTAATTTTTATTCCTTGGATGGTCCAATTATTGGTGAAAGGCATACTTATTTGCTCAATAAATGGCTGATGTCCCGCTTCGGCTAAAATATTGACCATTTCTTTGTTTGCCCCTGCAAAGACGGGACGCCCATGGTTGCCATCACGAAGAAAGAAAATAGCCCCTGCTGGGATATTGAAATTTGAATTGACCACATCTTTTAATGTACCAAACGGATGATCTTTATCTCCGTTGTTATCCATGTTTCCATTGGCAGGATCACAGTAAAAGACAGGAGCATCATCTGGAATATTTTTTACAATTAATTTAAAGGTTTGGGATGAAAATGCATTATCTTTTGATGCATTTAAAGTCACATCAAATGAGCCAATATCATTGGCTGTTGGTTCGAAAATGAACTTTCCATATCCTTTTCCCATATTTTCCAATTGACCGAAAGAAGGTAAGTTGGAGCTAGAAAAAGAACACGTATCAACATATTTGAAAGTAGAAAAAACAACTTCTATTCTGGCCCCTTCAAAAATTTCTTGTTCACCAATAGATGAAACAATTAAGCTAATATTTTGGGCAGAAGCGATAAATTGAAAAGCTAAGAATAAGAAAGGAAAAAGGAATAACTTACGTGTGGTCGATAATGGGTATTTCATTTATATATTGTTTTGGTGTTTGGAAAGTCATTATAAAGGTAACAAATTTTTCATTAACAGTTAAATAATAGTCTAAAAGAATATAAAATTAGACAAATATTATCTTTTTTTATACAAACGTTTGCATAAACTTATTTTTTACTCTAAATTCGTGTGATATATATAAGTTTTACAATATCTTATTGAAGTAAAAAAGTTATATAGTCTTTACTTTTTAAGAAGTTGAATCTATCATTTTATAATACCAATTCTAAGTTATGACAAATAAAATTAAGTACATTATTGTTTTGTTTTTAATATTGCTCGTGCAGCTGACGTATGCACAGAAGAAAGCAATTATTACTGGAGTATTGAAAGATGCAGAAACCAGTGAACCTTTAATAGGCGCGACTGTGGTGATTGATGGTCAGACTATAGGTACGGTGACGGATTTTGATGGAAAATATAGGCTAGTTTCTGTTCCGCTCGGACAAATTGTTCTTGTAGCTGATTATTTAGGTTATACTCAAGAGAAAAAAGAAATTACGACAAATGCAGGTGATCAACTGGAAGTTGATTTCAACTTGGGAGTTGTCGCAATGACCGTTGAAACTGTAGTCGTAACCGCTCAGGCACAAGGGCAAATTTCAGCAATTAATAGACAGCGATCCGCAAATACGATTGTAAATATTATTTCAGCGAAGAAAATTCAAGAAGTTCCAGATGCCAATGCCGCAGAGACGTTAGGTCGGCTACCAGGAGTGTCGATTCAGAGAAATGGTGGAGAAGGCAGTAAGGTGGTGATTAGAGGAATGGCGCCCAAATTTAATAAAATTCAAGTGGAAGGAGTCAAAATGGCCTCTACAGGAGGAGATGATCGTAGTTCTGATTTGAGTATGATTTCTCCTTATATGTTGGAAGCGATTGAAGTGTCAAAAGCAGCAATGCCAGATAAAGAGGGAGATGTTTTTGGAGGAAGTGTGAATTTTGTTTTGCGTGAGGCTCCAAAAGAAAAACGATTTGATGTATTATTACAAGGGAGTACTAATACGCTAAATAAAAGTTTCAACAACTATAAATTGGTATTGGGTGGGAGTAGAAGATTTGGAAATGATAAATTTGGTATTTTTGCACAAATTGACCTAGATAGAAGAAATAGAAGTTCGTATGAAGTATTTGCTTCTTATGATTTATTGGATGTTCCAACAAATTTGGATGATATTATCGTGAATTTAGGCAAACTTTCAGTACAAGATATTCAAAGAGATAATAAGAGAGCGGGAGCGACAGTAGTATTAGATTATAAACTTAAAAATGGGAGCTTTAAATTTAGTAACTTTTATAGTAGTATAGGAAACGATGTATTAAATAGGAGTGAGAAGTTTATTATGGGAAATGCTCAACACGATTACATTTTAAGTAAGACAAACACAAAATTGGGGGTTTATACAAGTGCTTTGAAATTCAAAAAAGCCTTTGGCTCATTTAATTTGAATGTAGGAGTTTCTTATACTGGTTCAAACAATGATTTGCCATCGGGAATTGATTTGAATGCATCAGAGGGGAATGCTTTTGATGAAGGACTTGAAAGAGAAAGCCACCCTTCAAATTTTTTGAAGTTTGCCCGTAATAATACATCAGAAGCGCCAGTAACCCGTATTAATAAAAATACATTTTCTACTAGTGAGAATGAGATTGCCGCAGGGATTGATTTAGATTATACAATAAATTTTTCAAAAAGTCTGAATATTAAATTCAAGACAGGAGTGAAAGCCAAAAAATTGAATAAAGAATTTGAAAAGGAAGTGCTTACAATTCCAGTCGCTTGGTCAGGTCACGGTACACCATTTGTGAATAAAGTAAAAGAAACATATCCAAAATTGGATGATGGAGCTAGTGATTTATCCTATTCTTACTTTGTGGATGAAACTTATGATAAAAAGGTTTTTCCCAATAGTGATTATTATATTCAAAATGTACCAGATATTAAGTTTACTGAAGAAATTGCAACTTTGGCGGATGATTTTTATTTTCGACACAGTATTGCCTCTGAAAAAGATGATTATTCTGGATTTGAAGACTATAAGGCAGGTTATATCATGGGATATATCAATATTGGAAAAAAATTGTCGATAATTCCAGGAGTAAGATATGAAAATAATAAGACGACCTATACCGCTAATCGTGGAGATGAGTCCTCTTCAGAATGGGACAAGAACTACTTTTATCACGATACGACAATTGTAAGAGAAAATGCACATTTTTTACCTATGATACATTTAAAGTATAAACCGGTAAAATGGTTTGACATTAGAGCGGCATATACAAGAACATTGGCTAGACCAAGTTTCAATGAAATTGTACCAAAGTGGAATATTAAAATCTTTAATGTTGATTGGAATAATCCCTTTTTAGTACCATCTGTGTCAGAAAATTTTGATATTTATTTGTCATTTTTTAAGAATAAATTGGGTTTACTAACCATTGGTGGATTTAGTAAAGAAATTACGGATTTGATATACAATACAGGAAGTGTAGTAATTATTGATCCTGAAAAATATGGACTAGAGAGTAATACAAAAGGACGATCACTTACTCAAATTATCAATAATCAGTTTCCAGCGAAATTATTTGGAATGGAGATTGAGTGGCAGACTCGATTTTGGTATATGGAAAATTTCCTAAAAGGAGTAGTTTTAAATTTGAACTATACGAGGACAATTTCCGATGTGAATTATCCTGTAACTAGAGTTGAAAAAATATTCACACAAGAGCCACCTTACGTTGATGTTGTTACCGTTGAATCATCTTATCAAGATAGATTAATCTATCAACCTTCGGATATTTTCAATATAACAGTTGGATATGATTACAAAGGATTTTCATCAAGGTTATCGTTTTTATATCAGAATGATATTTTCTCTTCGACCAACTTTTATGAGAAATTTAGAGGTAGTTCAGATGAATATTATAGATTTGATTTTAATTTAAGACAAAAATTACCTTGGAAAGGCTTTGAAGTGTTAGCTAATTTTAGTAATCTTACATCAGCAGTAGAACGAGAAATTAATAATGGAACAGGATATCCAACAAAATTGCAGTATTACGGAACTACTATTGATTTAGGGATTCGTTATCGATTATAATTTTTTAATATTTAAAATATCATGAAAATGAAAAATACAGTTACCTACTTTATGAGTCTATTTATGGTGCTCATTATTCAGACTATGGCAACTGCTCAGGCGGATACTGTCATGGTTCCTTTTATTTATGAAGGAGATCCAAATGGAGCAATAAGTCGTTTTATCAACGCAGATACGACCGCTACTGGCGAAAGAAATAATCCAGACCGATATTATGAATTGGAGCGAGGAAAAATTTATTTCACAAGTGGTACAATGATACCAAATTTTACTTTAAGGTTGATTGCGAAAGCTCCAGATGCTGACAACAAGCCTCCAGTAGTTGCTTCTGCAACAGGAGCTGATGGAAAGCCAATTGCCATTATGTTTATTTGTAATGGGGATGCACACATCAAGAATATTGCTTTTGCAATGACTCCTCCAGGTGGAATTGGAGAATCACAAGCATGTTTTTCTTTAGAAAAAGAAGGTGGTAATTATTCCTTTGATGGTGTAACATTTGAATGGGGATTGTATATGATGATTCGAACAATCAAGCCAGTTAACAAAATCGAAGTGAAAAATTGTTATTTTAGAAATAATGAACATAAAACAGATATATGGAATGGTAGAGGAGTTGGATTTTATCAGAAGAATCCAGCGGATACGGTTTTGATGACTAATAATACATTTTTCAATATGAATTCATTTGCATTTGTAGCAGATATCAGTTCATATCCACCAGATTATTTTTTGTTTGATCACAATACTTTAGTCAATACGATGAAGTATCCGATTCATTCATTTTGGTTGCCCAATGCAGTTGTGACTAATAATTTGTTTTATAATTCATCTTCATTCGGGGAAACAGACGCTGACAAGATTGGTCAAGATCCAGATGAATTGATATACGGGATAATCGATATTTCTAGGATTCCAGATAAGATTTTAGGATTTCAAGGGATTACAGAAGAAGAAAGAAAATATGTTGTAAGAAATAATGGACATTTTTATACAGATGGAATCAAAAAATATTGGGATAAATATTCAATTGAGTACATGCCTTGGATGAATAAAAGAACTCAAGGAATGTTTGATGATGACGACAAGTATCCATATTTAGAATTGGGTAAAGTTTGTACTGAGGATCCAGGGATTGTAAATGCTGGGGGAGGAGAAGCTAAGATGATCAAATGGATGAAGAATAGAAGAAAGCCAGCCGCTAATAATTATTGGGGATGGGATCCAGATGGTGACAAGTTTGCTATGCAATGGCCACGACCAGAGGATTTGAGTTATACAAATGAAGCAGTGAAGAAGTGTGCGGATGATAATTATCCATTAGGCGATTTAAATTGGTGGCCAGGTTTGTTAGAGAAATGGGGAAATGGTGAAGTAATTGATACAAAGAATGAAGATATTTCTATTTTTGAAAATATTTCAGTTTCACCAAATCCTACATCTAATAATATTGTTTTGAATTATAATTTAGCTTCTAAATCAGCGGTACAAATTGATATTCATGATATGACAGGACGAAAGTTAGTAAAGGTATTAGATGTAAAGCAAAATATTGGTTTGCATACAATCAATGCTGATTTTGATTTACCAAATGGGATATATGTAATTCGATTAAAGGCTGGGACTTCTGTTGTTTCAAAGAAATTTGTGGTAGTGAAGTAAAAGATGATATAAAATATATTGGAAATGGTAGCAAAAGCGATTTTGCTACCATTTTTTTTGTGTATTTATTGGTTTCCAAAGGTGATCTTCGTGGTGAAAAAGATTATAAGATGAGTCAGTCGCAACTTCTTTGCTCCTTAGATTAGGGGATGAGTTGAATTTACAAAG
>CAMZLN010000295.1 GCA_947311465.1 uncultured Saprospiraceae bacterium | reverse complement strand
GTCAGTCGCAACTTCTCCTGCCTGGCTAGTGTCGGCAGACAGGTTGCTCCTTAGATGAAGGATGAGTTGAAGTTACAAAGGACATTATTTTTAAAAGAATTCTCATATTCAAACGTCAACTCATCAAGGCTCGACTTTGGAGAGCCGACTTATCAATTCATCAACTTATCAAATATTAGATTATTCCATACGCTATCATACAAACTACGCTACGCTGTTTGGTCGAAATGAAATAAATTTCATTTGTCCTATGGTCTGATGAAATTCATTTCGTCATTGTTTATAATGGAGGACGGATTTCAATCCGTTAAAAATTCTAAAGCAGCACCTTTCTTTCCTTTCTGTCCTTGTATGGCTTAAACCCTAAATTTTGCGTCAGCAAAACATAACGGATAATGGTTTCTATTTTCAAAACTAAAATATCAAAAAAAAACTGCATCAGCATTGTTACGATTGACTAAATTTTCGCACCAACTTAATTCATCCCCACATATTGGCATATTCCCCAAAAAAACCATATTTTCGCACATTCTTAGATTCTAGTGGTTCATTCCTTAAATATAGACTAAGTATTTCAATAATTAAAATGAGTATCAGAATGGAGTATAATCCAAGGATAATTGAGAAAAAATGGCAAAAGTATTGGGCAGATAACCAAACTTATAAAGTGTCAAATGATAGTGATAAGCCAAAATATTATGTGCTGGATATGTTCCCGTACCCATCAGGGGCAGGATTGCATGTAGGGCACCCGCTTGGATATATTGCTTCAGATATTTTTTCAAGATACAAACGATTGAAGGGGTTTAATGTGCTTCACCCGATGGGATATGACGCATTTGGTCTACCTGCGGAGCAGTATGCTATCCAAACAGGTGTACACCCTGCAATCTCAACAGCGGAAAATATAAAACGATACAAGGAACAGTTGGATAATATCGGATTTTCCTTTGATTGGGATAGAGAAGTGCAGACTTCGGATCCAAATTTCTATAAATGGACGCAATGGATTTTTATCCAGTTGTTTGAACATTATTACGACAATGAAAAGAATATTGCGGTGCCAATAGCTGATCTTGTTGCTACTTTTTCTTCAAAGGGGACTACTGGTTTAAATGTGGCATGTTCTGAAGAAATGAATTTTTCTGCTGACGATTGGAATGGTATGTCTAAAAAAGAGCAATCTGATGTCTTGATGAATTACAGACTGGCATATCGCAAAGTAACTTTCGTGAATTGGTGTGATGAATTGGGAACGGTACTCGCAAACGATGAAGTGAAAGATGGACTTTCTGAAAGGGGAGGCTTTCCTGTAGAAAGAAAACCAATGATGCAATGGTCTTTGAGAATTACGGCTTATGCGGATAGATTATTAAATGATTTGCATGATGTGGATTGGTCAGATTCTATGAAACGTATGCAAAGCAATTGGATTGGAAAGTCCGAAGGGGCGCAATTGTTTTTCGATATTAAAGGAAAAGACGCTCAAATTGAAATTTATACAACTAGAATTGATACAATATTTGGTGCTACTTATATGGTTTTGGCGCCAGAACATGATTTGGTCAAAGAATTAACAACCGATGATCAAAAGGAGAATGTAGAAAAATATATTGATTATGTGGCTAGTCGGTCTGAAAGAGATCGGCAGGCAGAATCTAAAGATGTTACGGGCGTATTTACGGGTGCTTTCGCAATCAATCCTTTCAATGGGAAGGAAGTTCCGATTTGGTTAGGAGAGTATGTGTTGAAGGATTATGGGACAGGTGCAATTATGGCGGTTCCTAGTGATGATGAGCGGGATAAACGGTTTGCAGAGAAATATGGTTTGGAAATCATTGACGTAATTGATAAATCTGATTTTCCAAATTCAAAATTGAGTGATAAGGAAGGGGTCATGATTAATTCTGATTTCTTGACGGGTATGCAAGTACCTGATGCGATTGCTTTGGCTTTGAAAAAAGTGGAAGAATTGAAAATCGGTACTCGGAAAGTGAATTTCCGTTTGCGGGATGCAATTTTTTCAAGACAACGATATTGGGGAGAACCATTTCCAATTGTTTATGATGAAAATGATATCCCACATGTAGTTCCTTTTGATGAATTGCCTGTTCAATTACCTGAATTATCTGATTTCAAACCTACTTCTGGTGGAAAATCTCCTTTGGCTAGAAAAGAAGATTGGGTTAATCTTCCCAATGGTTGGAGACGTGAAACGGACACTATGCCTGGCTTCGCAGGATCTTCTTGGTATTATTTGAGATACATGGATGCCGATAATAAGGATGAATTTGCGAGTCAAGATGCGATTAAATATTGGAAAAGTGTGGACTTGTATGTAGGGGGAACGGAACATGCGATTGGTCACTTGATGTATTCTAGATTTTGGAATAAATTTCTATTTGACAAGGGATTGGTGGTTGAAAAAGAGCCTTTCAAGAAACTGATCAATCAGGGGATGATTCAAGGGATCATTGAGAGTATGTATATGTTTAAGGAAAAGCAAGATGGTGTTACAAAATTTGTGTGTGCCAAGAAGGTTGAAAAAATGGGATTGGATAAAGAAGTGGTTGCTATTCCTGTTTTGGTTGATTTTATTCAGGAATATGGTACTGAGCATTCCTACATGAATATCGATAGTATCAAACGATTTATGGATTGGAGACCTGAATATTCTAATGCTATTTTTGATTGTGAACAAGGCGTTTTTCAAAATGGTACTTTCACACCTTATGAGGATGCAACGGATAGTCACTTGTTTACGCATTCTGAAGTGGGCAAGATGTCCAAGTCAAAATTCAATGTCGTAAATCCTGATGATGTGGTTGAAAAATATGGAACGGATACTTTCAGAATGTATGAAATGTTTTTGGGTCCTGTTGAACAATCAAAGCCTTGGAATACAAATAGTATTGGTGGTGTTTCTAGATTTTTAAGAAAATATTGGTCTTTGTTTTATGATGAGTCTGGTAAATATTTAGTGGTTGAAGAGTCCGCTACTAAAGCAGAAAATAAAATTCTACATACTTGTATCAAGAAAATTCAAGAAGATATTGAACGTTTTTCTTTCAATACTTGTGTGAGTGCTTTTATGGAAGCGGTGAATGATTTGAAAAAAGTGAATTGTTCAAAAAGGGAAGTTTTGGAACAATTGAATGTACTTTTAGCTCCATTTGCGCCTCACATTGCGGAAGAAATTTGGAATATTCTAGGTCATGATGAATCTGTTACGAAAGCAACTTTCCCTACATTTGATGCTTCCTTTTTACAAGAAGATAGCTTTGAATATCCGATTTGTATCAATGGAAAGAAAAGAGCAATGGCATCTTTTGATGTGAATGCAAGTAAAGATGATATTGAAAAGGCGGCTTTAGGAATTGATATTATTCAGAAATGGACAGAAGGGAAAACCATTCGAAAAGTAATTGTCGTGCCAAAACGTATGGTCAATATCGTAGTCGGTTAGAAAAATAATGTGGATATTTAAACTGGTTAGATTTAGAAATTTAGTAATTATTGCAATCACACAATACCTTATTCAGTATCGTGTGATTGTTCCCAGTTTGCACGAAATAGGTTTAAATCCCGTCTTGAATAATATACATTTTCTCCTTTTGGTTTTAGCTACCATTTGCGTGGCAGCAGCGGGGAATGTTATCAATGATATTTTTGATGTTGAAATTGATGCAATCAATCGTGAAGATAGTCAAGTTGTAGGAAAACGCATTTCCATCAAAATAGCTGGGTTTATATATTATTTATTAATCTCCTTGGGATTAATATTATCTATTGTAATTGCGATTCAAACTAACCGACTTGGGTTAATATTTATCTTCCCTTTAGCGATAATAATGTTGCATTTGTATTCTAAATCATGGAAATCAAAAGGACTAATTGGCAATGTTGTGGTTTCTGCTTTTGTCGCTTTTGTAACTGGAATCCTTTTGATAGCGGAGTTCAATGTGTTTGAAAATGCGCAGCCAATTATTAATGGATTGCCCGTTTTGGAACTTTTGGTGGCATATATCTTATTTAGCTTTTTTGCAAATTTAGTGAGAGAGATTATCAAAGATATGGAAGATGTAATTGGAGATTCTGAATTGAATTATAAGACATACCCAATTGTACATGGACTCAAAAAATCAAAGCAACTTGTTGCAGCTCTGCTTTTAATACTAATTATAGGACTCGCTTATTGGATACTGAGATTTAATACTGTATTTTTAGAAAACATCAATGGGTACTCTATTTTATTGATATTTCCATTTTTGATTTATATCATTTATAAACTCGGAAAATCACAAATGCCCAATCAATTCCATCATTTAAGTACAATAATGAAAATCACAATGATTTTAGGACTTCTGTATTTATTACTATTTACAATATGAATGACAAATCTATGAATTTAATATTAGCATCAAAATCTCCAAGGAGAAAGCAACTTTTAGAACAAGCAGGGTATTCGATTACAATCAAGTTGAAAGAAATTGATGAGTCCTATCCATCAGATTTAGAAACAGATAAAGTGGCTGAATTTATAGCTATAAAAAAGGCAGATGGCGCTAAAGAGTTTTTACAAAACCAAGAAGATATTTTAATTACATCGGACACCATTGTAGTTTGGAATGACAATATATTAGGAAAACCAAAGGATAAAGCTGATGCTGTTAGAATTTTAAAGAATTTATCTGGAAATAAGCATACTGTGATTACAGGTGTCTGTTTGATGAGTTTAGAAAAGAAAATATCATTTTCAGATACATCTACAGTTTGGTTTTCTAAACTCACCGATGAAGAAATTGAATTTTACCTAGAAAATTATCAACCTTATGATAAAGCGGGGAGTTATGGAATCCAAGAGTGGCTTGGACTATGTAAAATTCATAAAATTGAAGGGACGTATGCAAATATTATGGGACTGCCTGTGAATAAAATTTATGATGCGCTTTGGGGGATGTGCTCTGATTCGGAATAAATATGGGGTTATTTTTAAGTATTTACGCTGTAAAATTAAAATACTGATAAGCATAAAACTTGTTTTTTAATAAAATTATCTATATTTAAAAATATATGAAAACATTAATAATATCTATATTTATTTACTGCCCATTATTTGTATTTGGACAGCAAATTCAATTGAAAAATGCATCCTTTGAAGGGATTCCTAAAGATGCAAAAATGCCTGCTCATTGGATGGGATGTAAGCCAGGTTCTACACCTGATATTTTGCCAGGGTTTTGGGACGTAGATCTTAAACCTTCGGATGGGGATACTTATTTGGGATTGATTACTCGTGAAGATAAAACTTATGAGTCGATTGGGCAACGTGTTCAAACTTTGAAAAAACTTAATTGCTATGCTTTTAGTGTAGATTTGGCTTATTCCAACAAGTATGCGGGATATAATTTACCAGTTCGTTTTCGTGTTTGGGGTGGAAACAAAGCATGTAAAAAGAGCCAATTGTTATGTGAAGTGGGTTTAATCGCACATACAGAATGGAAAACTTATGATTTTTCATTTACTCCCAAAAAGGATATAAATTTTATTATCATTGAAGCTTATTATGTGAAAGGAATGCTTTATGACTATCGAGGCAATGTCTTGATTGATAAAATGACACCCTTTTTGAATTGTGATCGGGCGGAAGTACGCTATTTTATTGAGGATTCGATTTCTAGGGGATGAGGTATCTTGTGTGAAACAAACATAAGGAAAATCAACATTCAAACATTAATTAATTGGACATTAACGCCCAAGAAGGGCGATATTAAGGTAACACCGAAAGATAGTAAGTGAAAAGTGCCGTAGGTACGACATTATAAGTTTCACAAAGGTCTAGATTTTACAAAAGATCAGAACTTATAAAATACTCAATGCTTCCCCTTCTCCTCCAACTCCTCAATCGTAAAACTCCGAGTATGCTCCGAATGTTTGAAGTTTTTATCAGGATTACCCATTTTCAATAAGGCTTTGATTTGATTGAGAACAAAAAGCGGTAAACCCCACAATGCTTTCCATATTTCCTTCGGAACTTTAGATAAATATAGTGTGAATAGTATATTTCCAAAGAAAATAGCAATAGATCCAAACAACATTAAAGAAATCATAGGATCAATAAAAAAACTTGCCATTCCTAATATTCCAGAAATAAATAGTAAAATAAATAAAGGTGGCGACATAGTCATTAATCCAAAAAATAATTTATTGAAATTGAATGAAAATAGTCCTTTAAAAAATAGTCCTACGGAGTTTGGAAGATTCTGAAAATAGGAAAACAACCATCTACTTCTTTGCGTTTCCACTTGCGCACCATCCACCACTTTTTCATCATAAATTACAGCATTCCAAGCATAAACTATTTTTTCATTGTTTCTTAGCAAGAAATTTTGGAGAATTTTATCTTCTTGAAGCATTTTCTTCCACTTCTCTTTACCTTGTTGAATCTCAGGACTATTCAAATAGGCTTTGTATAATTCTGATTCTACTGCCATTCCAGAACCTGAAATCACAGATGATGACCCAATCAAATAGGGAGCATATCGCTCAATATAATTTTTATAAAATTCTCCCGTTGCATCAGCGCACGCATACACGGTATCTAAATTTTTTGCTGTTCTTTGACCTTGAATACTTCTATGACCATTGACGGCATATTTATTAAGTTCTGATAAAAAGTTGCTAGGAACTACATTGTCCGCATCAAAAACTGCAATATATTCATGATTTCTTACGAAATTTTCAATTCCATGAATCAGAGACTTTGCTTTTAGATTTAATGGGGGTTGTGGATTTAAAACGGTCAATTTATCATGTGTCAGATTAAAATTTGATATATCACAATTATCGGCCACCAAGTATATATGGAAATTTGGATATTTTTGTTTGATTAAAGAATCTATCAATGGTTTTGTGATTTCTGCGTTTTTATAGGCAGTAATAATACAACCAAAATCAAATTCCTTATCTATTTCCTTTTTTTTGAGTTTTTCACCACCCAAAAATGATAAAACAACGGTTATGAAAGGAAGTACTAAGAAAAAACTAAGTACGGATGCGATAATCAACAATATATAATGTAAAATCTCCATAAGAATCATCCTTTTTTGAAATTATTGGACATCAGTAAATTTCGTTTTTAAATATTTTATTTCTTCGTTTCCCGAATTTTTGAAATTCCATGCTACTGCCTTACGAATGGCAGCAATATGTTTCCATTCCCCCTTAAAAATATGCTTAATTATTTGTTTTGGAACTGCTAATCCCAAAAAATAAAGAGAAAATACCAAATAAGAAAGGGTGTTTCTATTTCTTTTCATGAACAACATCCTGTTTCTTGTGATATAGTGCGTTTTCAAAATACTATTGGGGCCAATTGAATATGATTCCTTGTGAAGAACCTTCGCATTGGGATTGAAATATACTTTTAATCCTGATCTATGAATCATTTCACTCCAATCTAATTCTTCATAATATAAAAAAAATAGCTCGGGCATAAGACCAGATATTTCCAATACTTTTCTGGAAATCATCATCGCTGCACCATGAATATAGGCAGTAGGTTCTATTTTTGTATATTGATTTTGGTCTATTTCGCCATGACCAATGGTGGTATTCCTACCTGTGATGCTATTCACATGTGTAGTGCCAGCGTACTGAATGCGTAGTGGATCATCTTCGTTTTTTGGAAAATAATAAATCATTGGACTAACGATGCCGATGTCATTATTTTCATCAAAAGTTTGTAGTAGATTTTTTATAGAATCTTTTTGTAGAACAGCATCATTATTGATAAAAAGAAGATAGTCCCCTTTTGCTTTGCGGATACCAAGGTTGTTTCCACCAGCAAATCCTAAATTATCGGGACTATTGATTACAATTGTATCAGGAAATTCTTTAAGAATCTGTCCCTTTGGATTAATTTTAGACGCATTATCTATAATAATTACTTCAATGTTCTGGTAGGAGTTGTTGTCTACAATAGATGACAACAACTCACATGTTACTTCAAGTTCATTGTAATTAACAGAAATAATACTTACCAATGGCTGACTCAGCATACAAATATTTGTCCTTTTCCTAGAAAAATGACGAAGTTACAAACTTTACAACAAACTATAAAGTAAAACTTCTGAATATCCTAAAATAAAGTATTTCTATAATTAAACTTGTTCGTCCTGAATCATTGCAGGAATTGTCTTCGAAATGATTCTCAAATCCATTCCGAAGGATTTTGTTTCGGCATAATCAATGTCCAATTGGATTCTTTCTAAAACCGACATATCTTTCTTACCACGTTTAGAAATTTGCCACAATCCTGTTAATCCAGCTGGAGCATGAAAACGCTTAATCCAATCATCATTGGTTAATTGTTCTGCTTCATAAAGCGGCAAGGGTCTATTTCCTACAATAGACATATCTCCTTTAAGCACATTAATTAGCTGTGGAATCTCGTCAATGCTGGTTTTTCTGATAAATTTACCAATTGTAGTTACTCTTGGATCATTTTGTAATTTGAAGAAATTTGGTCCATCAGTTTCATTATCTTCACCATCGTATTGATTAAGATGAGCTAAGTCTTTTAAGGATGAATCTGCGTCAACCTTCATTGATCTAAATTTGATAAAGTCAAAGACATGATATGCTGTACCTGCCCGTTTTGAATAATAAAAGATTGGACCTTTAGATGTTAACTTTATTGCAATGGCAATGAATATTAAAAAGGGACTAATTGCCAGTAAAGCCAATGATGCAAACGTGACATCAAACATTCTTTTTCCAAAAGATACTTTATAGGTCGTGTTTTTTATTTTAACTTTCGTATTTTGGAGGATATCTCTTTTGAATTTATTTAAAAATTCAATTCTTTTAATCATTTGATACCAATCAGAATGAAAAGAGTACATATCGTCAATACCATTTTTTATTAGCTTTTGAGCTGAAATGTTGACACCATTTGTATTGATTGTAATTAATGGAATATATTTTAGGTGGTCGTTTGAATTTAGTTGATTAATCAGTCTAAAATTGTCATTTATTAGATATTGTAAATTCAGTAGAATTGCTGCTGGGCTATCTTTTGTATGATTACTATTTGAAATTAACCAGTGAAACGCTGAAAATGAATTATCAATCTCAATGAATTCAAAACCGATTGAACCGTTTTTAAATTTTTTCAATTGGGCAAATTCTTTTTGATTAAAACCTACAGTGATAATCTGTCTAAGTTTAGGGAATTGTCGCCTATTTTGCCTAGCATTGCTAATTTTTTGGTCTATTACTTGCATTGTGTTTGTGTTTAAGTGCTTTTTTTATTTTTTCTTTTAAGTCTTCTGGGCTAAATGGCTTTTTAACAAATCCATCTATTCCTATTTTTTTGCATTGTTCAAATTCAGGAGTGTCAGATTTGCCAGATAAAATAACTACTGGTATATCTTTATATATTCCACTGTTTCGAATGTTTGTCAAAAAATCAAGTCCCGCAAGTTTCGGCATAACCATATCCAAAATGACTAAATCAGGGAATTCTCCATTTCTAAAATAAGCCAAAGCTTCGAGACCGTTACTTCTAGTGACTATATTGTAGTCATTAGAAAGTATATTTGATACGACTAATTGAATCGTTTCATGATCATCAATAATCAATATTGTCCTTTTGTCATTCATGGGATAGACAATTGTAATTTATGTGTTTAATGAAATGTTGTGTTTAGTTACACGTAGTAATAATAGTGTAAATCGGTAGGTTTAATACAAGATGAAACTTCTTGCTATGAGGCAAAGTTATACTATTTATTTGTTAAATCAAAGCCATGATGTTGTATTTTAATATATTTATTTT
>CAMZLN010000294.1 GCA_947311465.1 uncultured Saprospiraceae bacterium | reverse complement strand
CAAGCATATAGTACTGAATTACAAGATATTACAAAAATGGATCTTCTTTCCAGCCAGCCACTAGATAAGTGACGTTTTTTAAACTACAAAGTAGGGGTAAAATAAGTAGTTAAAAATGTACATTTATTTTTTCACAGTTCCTAAAACCTAATCCCCACCTTAAAAGTAAAACTCCTAGGCGCTTCCATCAGTCCAGGTCTGAAAATATAAGCTTCGTTGAGAATATTTTTAATAATGAGATTGGCATCAATATTTTTTGTGAAGTGGTATGCCATTCTTAAATCAAAAACATTGATAGGTTTTTGATGTTGTTCATTATATTCTTTAAAATTGGGGATGAAAATATTAAAGATGACATCTACGGCTTCCATATAGCTGTAATGCGCTGCTGATATTCCTATATTAAATTTTTCAAAATTGGATTGTAAATCAAGTTTAAACGTGTGTTGAAATCGGTATTTTAGTATATTATGATCGGCTGTGGAGAAAAGTGCATTGTATTGAGCTTGATTATTGGCTTTTCCCGTTTGAATACTATCACGGTTATACTCCTTATATTTGGGGTCCAAATAAGTGTATCCAATCAATGCTTCAAGTGGGAATCCCCACAATTTTCCTTGACCAGCTAATGTGGTTTCGATACCTTTGATAATCACGCCTCCCACATTTTTAGATTGAAATCCAAAATTTCGAGTATTTAGTACAAATTCCATCATATTTTCATAATCCATTAAGAAACCAGAAACATCTACAAAACCATTCCAATCACCAAGTTGAATCCCTTGTTTAATACCAACTTCTGCTGATATTCCTGTCTCAGAAGTTAAGTTTGGATTAGGAATAATTGGAATACCACCTGCTATTGTTGAAATAAATTTCTCTGCAATGGTAGGGTAGCGGTAGCCTTGACCCCATGATGCACGCAAGTACGTAAAATCAAAAAGTTGATAGTTGGCACCGATTCTAAAAACGGGTTTAGCCCCAGCTTCTTTTCCTCCTACCAACGTGTCATTGGCAATGATTTCAGGTCTAAATAATTCATTGATTTCATACCGCCCACCAAAAGAAAGATTCAATTTGTCAAAGAATTTTTTATCAATTTGAGTATAAACGGCATAGTTGCGAGATTTAAAATCACTTTTGCTATACAAATCTGCGCTTACAGTAGAACCAATATGCACCAGCCCTGCTGTGAGAACTAAATTTGAATTAAATTTACGCTGAAACTGATATTCTAAATAATATAATTTAGAATTATTTGATTTATCTTCATCAATAGATACATTATCTGTTGATGTAAATCGGGTCAATATTTTATGGCGATTATCATTTTTATCAAAATAGGTTAAAAAAGGATCTACATAGTACCTTGTATAATCGCCTTCGTTGTACGATGTTTCGTTTCCAATATATTGCAAAGAATCAAGTCCTTTCCAAAAGAAGAAATACTTATTGAATCCTTTATTGAAATTGGCATTGACACCAACACTCAATTTATCTGTAAAATGATACCTTAAATTGGTATAACCTCGTCCATATTTCGTAACGACATCTTTATTAAAACTCTTTCTATTTAGAAGATAAGTTCCTACAATCATATCAAGTTTTTTAATTTTTCTTTTATGATTGAAATTAAAACCCACTTCAAAAGGAGATGTTTCCCACCAAGCATTTTCTTTGATTTTAGGTTTGTCAAATATGGTATAAAATGATGAAATTGTTGTCTCAGGTTTGGCGGTAGGGTAGGTAGTTCTTAAATTGATAATTCCATTCATAGCAGAAGAACCATACAAGGCAGAAGCAGCTCCTTTTACTATTTCCAATTGTCTTGTATTTTCTACGGGTATATCATTCCAATTGGGAAACCCCGCATCCGCTTGTAGCGCAGGGATATCATCTATAAGCAATAGCACACGACTACCTGCTCCATACGAGAAGCCTGAACCGCCACGAATATTCACTTGCCCATCAATAATGTCAACTCCAGGTACTTTCACAAGAATATCATCTACAGAAGTTGCATTATTTTGCTCTATAAAATTGGGTTTTAGGATATCAATAGAAACAGTCACTTCACTCAATGGTTTTTCATATTTACCTGCTGTTAAAGTGGCTGTTTGTAATACTGAAACATCTTCTTCTAGACTAATGGTAATAAAATCATTGGTCGTTTTTATTTCAATATCTAGGCTTTTGGATTTGTAACCAATGTATGAAAATACAATTTGTTGTTTTCCTAATTTTGTTTGTAGTTCAAAATTACCATCTATATCAGAAATTGTTCCTGTAGTTCCAATTGAGATGGTAGCTCCAATGAGCGCTTCGTTTTCAGAATTAGTAATTCGTCCATTGATCGTTCCTGTTTGAGCCATCAAAATGTTCGAAAATATTGTAAAAAGTATGAAAAAAGTAATTTTGTGCATAGCATTTATTTTATATAATTGAATTTAACAATTATATTTTAAAATGTGGGTTTTTTGGTTGATAATTTTATGATTTTGATAAGTTGATGAAAAGATGAGTCGGCTCTCCAAAGTCGAGACTAGATGAGTTGACAGTTGAAAATGAGATTTATTTTGAAAATAATGTCCTTTGTATATTCAACTCTTCCTTCATCTAATGAGCAGGCGAAGCTGCGACTGACTCATCTCATAATCTTTTTCACCACAAAGATCACGAAGAACACAAAGTCAAACTCAAATGTTTGATAAGTTGATGAAAAGATGAGTCGGCTCTCCAAAGTCGAGACTGGATGAGTTGACGGTTGAAAAATGAGATTTATTCTTAACAATAATGTCCTTTGGAAATTCAACTCATCCCCTAATCTAAGGAGCAAGGAAGTTGCGACTGACTCATCTTATAATCTTTTTCACCACAAAGAGTCCTTTTGGAATATCAATTGCCACGAATGCACGGATGCTATTCATACACGTTTGACGAAAT
>CAMZLN010000293.1 GCA_947311465.1 uncultured Saprospiraceae bacterium | reverse complement strand
TTTTCGCAGGTGGACTTGGGCTGCCAATAGTTGTTTTTGGCTTGGGGTGGATATGCGTTGCGGATTTATGGGGATGCGCTTGTCGATAGTAGGGTTGGCTCTTTGCTCTTTGATTTCGTAAGTTGCCTAAAAGAAGTGGGTAGGCGAGTCGTAAATAATGTCAGAAATAAGACTTTTGAGCACAAGTAAAATTGAAAAATGAGTAATTGTAATTGGGTTTGTTTTGATTGTAGGTATTCAAAACGGCAAAATAAAATGAGAGAAAATACCCCTAAATGTGTTTTCTGTAAAATGGAATTGTATAATATCGGATATAAAGTGGCAATTCCTAAAAAAACAGACTTACAAGGTTGGAAAAATATTAAAAAATTATCATTTGAGCGTGATATAAAGCATTTAGAGCGCAAAGCAATTGAAGATGTAAGGGAAAAGCATGAAATTGAAAAAGAAATAGTAAGAATTGAAAAGTTAAAAGATAATAAGGAAAATAGACAACTAATAAAAAAATTGAAAAAACAAATTTGTATAAATTAACAAGGTTGCACTAAATCAAACTTGAGCCCAAACGGATTTCAAATGAAAAAAGTATAGCCAAAAGCCGGCAGGCTCTTGCTGGCGATGGTATTCTTGATATTTTGTCTAAGGGAAGACGTTGTAGGATGAAAGGATGAAAGAACAAAAATATTGTAAAACTTGTGAAAAAATCGTAATTTTAGCGGTAGTTAAACGTTTGGTTGCAGTCGGAAACGGATCTTGTTGATAACTAATTGGTTGTGGTTACCATGAAATAAAGTATATAAATCATTGGGTAGTAAGTGATTAGATCAAGATTAGAGAGTATAAACAACCATAGAATGAACTAAAAATGAAGTGCATTTTAAATGCCCAACGCTTCATATACAAATCGCTAGGCATGCCTATAAAACAACTAGAAATTACCAAAAATGGGATTTGGATTTAACCTTGGATTGATTTTTATTATTCTACCTTTGAGTGGGGTATTGGTAATCATTTGGTGGGTATCAGGAAAATCCATATTTGGGGAGATACTTGTTGGGATTTGGGGATTGATGATATTACTTGTAATTGGTTCTTTAATAATTCGGCCAATTTTTGAGAAAATAAAGTTAAAGAAAAAAGACTATTATGGTGAATATATTATTGACCGAAATTATTTTAAAGGAAAACAAGCAGACTGGCAATATGAGCATTTTAGATTTGAAATTACAAAAGGTGATAGTATTTTCTTTTATGTAACAGAAAAGGAAAGAATATTAAAAACATTCAAAGGAACAATCACAACAGTAAAACCATACAGCTCAGAAAGACTTGTAATTAATATGGAAAAGCCAACACATCATATATTAACTTCAAATCCGACAATTTATAGAGATGTTTGGGGTTTTTATATGGTATTTAATTCGCCTAAATATTATAATATGTTTTTTAGAAAAGGAGAATGGAAAGTAATTTAAAAACAAAATCTTAAATAAGCGAGTTTTAGTGCGTTTGACGAGTATCTTTAGCAATAACGAGTTGAAAAAGCGGCTAAAGCACTATTTTTTACTTATTTTGGGCTATTGTAGTCATTTGACGGGCTTAAATAATGAGAATTTTCCTATCTTGGCAGTGAAATAAAATTAAAACAGGCTTGAATGCTCCTCGCTGTGCCAATTTTAAATGGTGTTTTTTAGAAAATGGCATTGCGCGTAGATTGTTCTTACCGATACTAAAAACAAAAGAAATGAAATTACTATTAGCATCTATCCTCGTATTCGTAGCCATTCAATTGAATGCTCAAAAAGAGCATTCGATTTCGGAAATAAGAAAAAATAAACATCAAATTGAATTAGGATTTCGTAGTATCAGATCTATATATAGCAATACGTCATCTGCTACAATTCTTTTTAAAAAGAGATATCAAACTGGTGATTTAATTGACGTTAATTCCGTGAAATTTATGCGTGCATATTTTTCTTTCAACACTCAAATAAACTTTACAGATGATCCAACTAGAATGAACCAAGACTCAACTGATATTTATTTTCATCCGGCTGATATTATAGACATAACTTTTGGAATTGGCATTGAAAAGCAATTTCAAAATAAGAAATTCATTCATTATATAGGAACGGATATTTATGGGCAACTCTTCCAAAGCGATGATGATTTTCCTGATAACGCCAATTTTGGTGGTGTTGTTTCAAATAGTACGCAAACAACAGATCGAACGGTAAGAACAATAAATACTGGTGTTAATCCTTTTTTTGGCTTAAAATATTACATCACGAATCAGTTTAGCGTTGGGATTGAGTCAGGTTTCAGAATGACTTATTTTAATACTAAATTTCAGGAAATTCGTAGGATAGAAAAATTCGATCCAATTGCGGGGCAGGTAATTACTGTAACCAAAGAACTTGAACCCGTTGTATCAAATGGTATTAGGTTTAATTTTTTAGGAGTCAGATTTATTACAGTAGGGTATAGTTTCTGATTCACATTGTCGAGATAAAAATCTCCTAAAGAACTATTTTAGCATTGGAGCCATTTTTGGCTCTTTGACGGGCTCTCAAGAAGTAGGACCTTGTATAAAATGTTGTAATAATGGCACTATTCTTGGGAACCAATTTGGCGATTGGACAAAATATCTTTGACATAAACAAATATTAAAATGAGCATTAAGGCAACTATACTACTACTATTTGTTACCAATATTTCTTTTGGTCAAGAATTTTGTCAGATAATTGGTGTAG
>CAMZLN010000292.1 GCA_947311465.1 uncultured Saprospiraceae bacterium | reverse complement strand
ATATGTATGTAAGTATTTTCATTTTTTGTTTATTATTTCCTTTTATCTTAATCAGGATTTTCAGGATTTTTTGATTTTCAGAATTTGCTAAAGCGGCTTGTTCTATACCAAGACAAGGAACGTGAATTCCTAATTCCTAATTCCCAATTCCTAATTCCTAATTCTCAGTTCTCAATTCCTTTTGTCAGAATCAGGATTTTCAGGATTTTTGGATTTTCAGAATTTGCTAAAGCGGCTTGTTCTGTACCAAGACAAGGAACGTGAATTCCTAATTCCTAATTCTCAATTCCTAATTCCTAATTCTCAATTCTCAATTCAACCGTATTTTTAAACTCATAATCCGACATATCTGAAACAATTATTTTATTCCCAACTTTAATCTCATCACTAAGAATCTCAATATATTCTGAATTTGATGCACCAATTTCTATTTTCGTTCTCACCGCTTGATTTTCTCGAATTACAAAAATTTCTTGCTGTTTTCCGCCCTTTATACCAAGTCCCCTTTTTATTCTTTTTACGCTCTTTTTTGAACCTGTTATTACTTGCAATTCTCCTTTCGAATAGGCTCTTAAATTGGACTGTTTAGGGTTGTTGAGTTGTACATCAAATCTGATTTGATTATTTTCTACAACGGGTTCGATATTGATAATAGTTCCTGTAATTTTTGCTTGATTTTGTTTGAAAAGAACCTTTGTTCCAATGGAAATTTGCTCACTATAACGATCAGAACAATGTCCAGTGATTTTAAAAGATGAGAGATCAGCAATTCTTACTATATTTTCTCCTTCAAGCACTTGTTTTCCGATATTTTCATTGACCCATATAATGACACCGTTTATTGGAGACGTGATGATAGTATTTTTCAATTTGGTTTGTAGTTCTTTCAGACTTTTCTCATTGATTTTGACTTCGAGTGCTAAATTCTCTTTTTCAATAACATTGAATTTCTTTTGAAATTGGAGTTCATTATCCATTTTTCGTTTTTCCAATTTTAAGATTTTCAATGAAATTTCTTTCTTTTTAATATCATCTTGGGTTGTTGCTCCCATTTTTGTCAATACTTTTAAATTATTCAAATCTGCTTCTTGTTCTTGAATTTTCAGAGCAAGAATTTGACTATCATGAGATAAGTCGATGATATTTTTATCAAATTGGATGCTTGATTTTTTAATATTATTCTTTTTGAGTAAGAGATTATCTCCATTGGATTCATAGGACAATCTAAGAAACTCATCATTCAGTTTAAGGATTTGTTCTCCCTTTAGAATGGGTTTTCCAATTTTTTGAAACACTTCTTGAATTTCGGTGGTAATGGGTGCATTTATACTTACTTCCTTTTCTGGAATGATTTGACCTTGAGCATTGAAACTACTTTTTATATCTCCAATTTCGACCTGAGAAATCATGAAATCATTGATATCTGTTGTGGATTGGATGGTAGATTTCAAATATTTGAATCCGAAAAATAATAGTGCAATTGCCAAAACGCCTATTAGTCCTTTTGTAAATTTGCCTTTGTTTTTCTCTTTATTTGATATAATTCTATCCATTATTTCGTTTAAATTACTTAAATCTAAACTAATAGATGGGAAGGCTGTGCCAAAAATGTAAATTATTGAATTGTAATGGTTTATGTATTTTTATTTTATGATTATTGTACTGTTTTGATACAGTTGGTGTTCGTTTTTAGTGGCAAAATGAAATTTATTTCATTTCATCCAAACAGCGGAGCGTAGTTTGTGATTGGTTGTTGGAAGTAGTTTATGGATTCAATGACAAAATAAATTCCATCAGACTTACAAACCCAACAATCCCTCAGGTAAATCCATCTTCACTATTTTTTTCTCTCCATCAACATTTACAATGAAATTATCATTCAAAGGAATCATGATATCATTTTCTTTAAAGTTTACAATAGCCATTTCTTGCTGTGGAAATTGTTGAATTTCGGTGATTTGACCTATTTTCCCTTCTCGGATATCATGTATGACAAACCCATTTAAATAGCCAAATTCCAAGGGGTCTTCTTCTGCTTTTGTTCGTTCTTCTTCCTTTAAAATATCGGAATCTCGCAAATATATTTCTTTGGATGAAAATGGAGCTGCTTCCGTTTCAGAAGTTACATCTTCAAATAAAATAGTGCTAGAATTGGATAATTTCACCTTTTCAATAAAGAAAGGAATGTAATTTCCCAATTTCAAAAAAACAACATTTGTCTTTGATATATCTTCTAAATATTTCGGATCAATAGTGATTTTGAGCTCACCTTTTGTTCCTACGGTCTTTTTTGTAAATCCTATTTTTATATAATTCAATTGTTTTTTATGCAAAATTAAGATATTTTTTTAAATCATGTAGAAAAGTAGAAAATTGATTGAAATAGTTTGATTTTTTTTGTTTCTGTAAATTTATTGATAACTTTGGCGGCAAGTCAATATTTAAATTGACCACTTCCCTTAAGGCTATATTTTTAAAAATAGTCATCAAACATTGAACAGTAAACACAAAACAACGAACATGTCACGTCAAATTATCAATTTGCATTCTATGCGAATATCTATTCTGAAGGGGATGTTTATTTTATTATTAGGAATTACGAATTTTTCTGCAATTGCTCAAAAGTACCATTTAGGTGTTATGATTGGTGCTTCTAATTATATGGGAGAGTTAAGCAATCAAGAACTGAATGGTAATCATTATCATTTCGCTTTGGGTGCTATTGGAAGATATAATTATTCTGAAAGATTTTCTTTTTCAAGTCATATTTACTACGGTAAAATTAGCGGAAATGATGAAGATAATTCTTCTGACTATTGGACTACACGTAATCTGGATTTTAGATCAAATATTTTTGAAATCGGTATCCAAAATGAGTTTGATTTAATGGTCTTAGATTTTAAAAATGATAAGTATTTTACACCTTATTTGTTTGCGGGAGTAAGTGGATATTTTTTCAATCCTAAAACTGTGGTGAATAATGAATTAGTTGAATTGCAACCTTTAGGAACGGAAGGACAAGAAGTTTTGTACGCTCAAATGAAAAAATATAAAAAATATGGGCTCGCTATTCCTTTCGGGGGTGGCTTAAAATATTTGGTCAATGAAAATCTTAATTTTGGATTTGAACTGGGAATGAGAAAAACATTTAATGATTATATCGATGATGTAAGTACTTTATATCCTGATGTTGAAGCTTTATCTTTGATTGATCCGCTTGCAGGACAACTGTCTTTTCGTTCTCCCGAACTTGTTTCTACATCAAAAGGCAGCAATCCTGTTGGTCAAAAACGTGGAAATCCTGATAATAAAGATTGGTTGTTTTTTGGTGGTATTACCATTACTGTCAAATTAAAAAATAAATAGTTTTTTGAAATGTTAAAATTTGAACTTATGTAGCGAATATTATAATATTTTGTTATATTTGCTTTTCGATATAAAATATACTGATTACTTCCCTTATATGCTATTTTTTCCCGCAAATAGCTAAAATTTACTTTTATAAACACATAAAACTTATAACGATGAATAATCAAACTTATTTAAAATTTGTAAAATTACTACTTTTTACTTTTTTCTTATTTCAATTTAATTTTAATTTTACTAATGCCCAAACTTGTAATTCTGACATTACTTTATCTAATCAAGCTGAAGTAGATGCTTTTGATTGTGAACATTTTGAAGGGGCTTTAATTGTATCAGGTGAAAATATCACGAATTTGAATGCTTTGAGCAGTTTGAAAACGATAACAGGAAGTTTAACTATCCAAGAAACCAGAGTAACAAACTTACATGGTCTTGAAAACCTAACAGATATTGTGGTGAATGAGAATGGCAATGGTTCTTTTATTGCTATCGTATCAAATCCTGAATTGGAAAATTTTGATGCAATGATGAATTTATCCGTATTGAAAGATTTAATTATTTTAGGTAACCCATTGATAGAAAATATTAATGGTTTTTCTTCTTTACCTGAATCTTTAGCATATTTTATATTACAAAACAATGATAATATTAAAAATATTGATGCATTGTCTAACATAAAATCAATTGATGATATTGAAATTATAAATAATCTTAATCTTGAAAATATTAATGGTTTTCAGAATTTGGAATCTATTAGCACGCTTTTTATGTTATCTGATGCACTAAAAATTACCACTTTGTTGCCTTTGAGTAATGTAACCACTGCTAAAAATATCATACTTTCAAATACAGGTATTACGAACCTTGAAGGTTTAGGTGGAATCAATAGGTTACGTGGACTTTTTGTAGATGGGAATAGTAATGTGGTAAGTCTCGATGGCTTGAATAATCAACTGGAAATTTTCAATAGAATAGCAATTAGTGATAATCCAATTTTAACAGATATTAATGCACTTGATAATAATATGAATATTAATCCAAAATGGATCTTTTTTATAAACAATCCAGCATTATCTGAATGTTGTGCTTTGTATGGGCCTCTCAACCGAAATCCCAATATTATTTTGAATATTCATGACAATGGAGGTATGTGTAGTACTTATGAAGAGATTATCAATACATGTAAACCACCTACAAATTTGGATCTCGAATTGTCTATGTCACTCAGTAATAGTAATCCCGATATTTTTAGCTTATTTACACAAACAATCACAGTGACGAATACGGGTACTGAAAGTGTTACTGATGTTTATATTGATATTCGTTTGGCAGAAGGTGCCGTTTTAGAAGGAGGTAATGAATTTGATATTACCGCTGGTGCTTATAATATATTTTCTGATTATTGGTATTTACCGCAATTGGAACCAGGCCAATCTGAAAATATAGAACTTCATTATTTTAATTTAAGTGAAGATGAGAAAATATTTTGGTCGCAAATAGATAGAATGACATCTGATGTACTAGATACGGATTCTACTCCAGGAAATGGAATTTATCCAGAATCCAATGAAGATGATGAGGCTGTTATCATTTCTGGAGAAGCTGTTAATCTTCCTGATTTAACGATTTCAAATTTAGCATCTAGTGGAGTAGGAAGCCCAGGTGATGTGATTGAATATTCTTTCGATTTGAATAATATTGGAACGGTTGAATCGAATGGTGATTATACAATTTCTGGATATTTTTCTTCAGATAATATTCTCTCAAATGATGATGTTTGGGTGGGAAATGTCTTTACGGGTAATACACCTAAAGGTACGATTGAAGATGTAAGTGCTTCATTAATTATTCCTGAAACTCTACCTGTGGGAAATTATCAATTTATTTTGGTAGCGGATGTTGATCAAGAAGTGGTTGAACAAAAAGAAGATAATAATACAACATCTATTCCTTTTGTTGTTTCAAATGGAGAACAAGAATTGTGTATGGGCGATGTAGTTTTATCAACTCAGGCAGAAGTGGATGCTTTCAATTGTAGTTCTATTGATGGAGATTTGACAATTGATGGAGAAGGAATTACAAATTTAGGTGCTTTGATTTCTTTAAATTCGATATCTGGTACATTGACTATTCAAAATACAAATCTTGTTTCCTTGGCTGGACTTAATAACGTTTCAACTGCTAAAAGTTTGATTTTGATGTTTAATTCAAATTTAAAAAATTTAAATGAATTACGGAAATTGACAGGAGAAATTGAAGCTTTTGTTATCACTGATAATGATCAGCTTGAAAATATTGACGCTTTGTCTCAAATGGTTGTTTATAATGAAATTCATATAATGGGCAATGACAATCTAGATAATATTAATGGATTGGTAAATACTGAAAATCTTGATGTTTTGGAAATTATTGGAAACGGAAAATTGCAGAATTTAAATGGCTTGGGTACTCTCAATATTGTTAATAATATGCATATTACTGATAATTTCTCATTATTAAATTTGCAAGGACTAAATAATTTAACGCAAGTGTCTTCTCAATTTGTTTTATCAGGAAATGGAATTAAAGATTTAACTGGATTGGGAAGGTTGCAAATTGTTAAGGATATGATTATTTTAAATAATCAGGAATTGAGAAATCTGAATGCATTGAGTGGGCTAGTAACTATTCAAGAAACATTGGCAGTTACTTCAAATCAGCGTTTATCGAATTTCTGTGGCTTATATAATCTTTTAACAGAAGGAAACTTAAATGAACTAGTGGTTAACTTGAATGCCAGTAATCCAGATGCTGCGACTATTATTGAAGATTGTACACCTAGTGAAAATGGCTCTGATTTGAGTTTGACAATGGAAATCGATGCACCAAGTACTCCACTATGGGGTTTTTTCAAAGTGACCGTTACGTTAACAAATTCTGGAACAAAAGAAGCATCTAGTATTAGAGTTCATATTCCTGTTCCAGAAGGTGCTGTTCTTGAAGGTGGAAATGAATATGAATGTGACCCTTATTTGGGTTCTTATGATACTTGGACTACTTTTGAATGGTCTCTTGTTCAATTACAACCAGGACAATCGACTTCAATTGAGTTAAACTATTTCAGATTAGGTGAAAATGCAGTGAAATTTTATGCGGAAGTAGTGGGCAATAATACTCCTGATACCGACTCTACGCCAGGAAATGGTACACCTCCAATTCCGAATGAAGATGATGAAGTAGTGGCATCATTAAATGAAGTAACAGAAGGGCTTAGAAAGCAAAAACCAGAATTTACGCTTTCAGAAAATGGAAAAACTCTTTTGGAATTAATCTTAGGTAATGATGACATTCAAAATTTTAATTCAATAAATTTATTTCCTAATCCTGTTTCTGAAAGATTATTCATTTCTACTGAATTTACAGAATCTATTGAAGCCACAATTTCAATTTTTGATCTTTCTGGTCGTATTTTAAAAACTCAAGAAATAGTATTCAATCAAGGTTTGAATTCTACAAATATTGACATCAATGGATTGGGAACTGGAGTTTATGAAGTGATGATTACAACTCCTATAGCTAATCGTGTCTTGAAGTTTGTGAAAATGTAAAAATAATAAGGATTACTTTAAACAGAAAAGCAGCTATTTATTTAATGGCTTCTTTTTTGTTTTTAGTTTTTTGGAACTAATTTTGCATATATAAATTCATAATCAAGTATATGCAAACTATGAAAAAACAAAGTTATCTAATCTTATTACTCTTATTTGCCATTTTTTCTCCTTCAAAAGCTCAATTTTATGATGTAGGAATAATGCTCGGTGCTTCCAATTATATGGGAGAACTCAGTAACCAAGAATTAAATGGAAATCATTTTCATTTCGCAACGGGGGTAATGGGAAGATATAATTACTCTAAACGAATTTCCTTTTCAGGTCATTTATATTATGGAAAAATTAGTGGAAATGATGCGGATCATTCTTCAAAATATTGGACTTCAAGAAATCTGAGTTTTCAATCCAATATTTTTGAAATCGGTATTCAAAATGAAATCAATTTGACCCCTTTAGCTTTTAGAGAAGGGAAATTTGTAGCTCCTTATTTATTTGTAGGATTAAGTGGATTTTATTTTAATCCAAAAGCAGAGTTCAAAGGAAATTTGGTGGAATTGCAACCATTAGGAACTGAAGGACAAGAGAATATCTTTTCTTCAATGAAGAAATATAAAAAAGTAGGTCTTGCAATCCCTTTTGGTGGCGGAATTAGATTTATGGTCAATGAAAAAGTAAATCTTTCCTTTGAAATGGGAATGCGTAAAACGGTTACTGACTACTTGGATGATGTGAGTACTTCCTATCCCAATATCGAATCAATGTCAAGTTTTGATCCTGTGTCTAGTAGTTTATCTTATCGTACTCCAGAAATCAATCCTAATGCTGTAGCAAATCCTGTCGGTACTAAACGTGGAAATCCTACTAATCAAGATTGGTTATTCTTTGGTGGTGTAACTGTTTCTATCAATTTAACAGATAAATATGGCTTAGAATGGGATAATAAATATCGAAAGTATTATCATAAGAAAGGGGAGGGACCTGAACCTAAAACCTATAAAGGTAAAAAGAAACGTAAAAAGAAGAAACGGAAATCTAAAAAGAAGAAAAAAGAAAATAAAAAAAGACATTTAACGAAAGAAGAAAAGAGATTGCGTAAGATTTACGGAGAATAACAGGCAAAATGAAATAAATTT
>CAMZLN010000291.1 GCA_947311465.1 uncultured Saprospiraceae bacterium | reverse complement strand
TATCAAATTTAATTCCCTGATTATAATCCGCCAAAATAGATTGAGCAAAATCTGATTGCAGTGATGCATATTTGAATAATTGCTTAGCATCATGTTCAATCACAAATTGAACAGAACCATTGCATAAATTACAAACACCATCGAAGAAGATTATTGGATTTTTCATATATCTTCAAACAATCTTTTATAAAGCTGTTCTATCTTAGAAATAGGGATAACTTCAATTTCAAATTTACTAACATCTAACCCTTTTAAATTATACTTTGAAATATAAATCTGTTTGAAACCCAATCGTTCCGCTTCTTGTATCCTTTGCTCAATTCGACTCACGGCTCTTACTTCTCCAGACAAACCCACCTCCCCTGCAAAACATATTTCCAAAGGAATTGAAATGTCTTCTAAAGAAGAAACCAAGGCGGCGACAAAAGCCAAATCCATTGCGGGATCAGAAATTTTCAGCCCTCCAGCGATATTTAAAAAAACATCATTTTGAGCAAATGGAAAACCACCCCGCTTTTCGAGAACCGCCAAAAGCATACTTACCCGTCGCATATCCAACCCCGTAGCAGTACGTTGTGGTTGCCCATAGACTGCGGTCGTTACCAATGCTTGTGTCTCTATCAACATAGGACGCATACCTTCAATAGTTGCCGCAATGGCACTACCACTCATAGATTCATCGGTCTGAGAAAGCAATAATTCTGATGGGTTTGAAACTTCTCGAAGACCATCAGCCATCATTTCATAAATTCCTAATTCATCTGTAGATCCAAATCTATTTTTTAAAGTTCGGATGATTCGATAAGTATAATTTCTGTCACCTTCAAATTGCAAAACCGTATCAACGATATGTTCCAATAATTTTGGTCCTGCTATCGCACCATCTTTGTTGATGTGTCCGATAATGAAGATTGGAATGTTAAATTCTTTTGCAAACCGCTGCAATTCACCTGCCGTTTCTCTTATTTGCGATACACTTCCTGGCATTGAATCCAAATGTGGTGAGGCTAGTGTCTGTATTGAATCGATTACCATCAAGGAAGGCATCATATTCTTTGCAACTGTCAAAATTTTAGATGTATTGGTTTCTGTAATGATAAAGCATTCATCATTCATTACTCCAATTCTATCTGCTCGCATTTTTATCTGCTCTTCACTTTCTTCACCTGAAACATATAAAACTGTTTCTTTCATATTCAAAATAACTTGCAGAAGCAAGGTAGATTTTCCAATACCAGGTTGCCCTCCAATTAAGACCAAAACGCCTGGTACGATCCCTCCGCCCAACACTCTATTAAACTCATTGTCCAAAGTAAGAATTTTTTGGGTTTTCGTGTTGTTAATTTCCGTTATTCGTGAAGGTTTTATATTTTTTTTAGATTTTTTTTCACTCCAAATATTCTTCTTGTCAAGACTCGTAACTTCCTTATTTTCAATCTCTTCCAAGTAAGTGTTCCATTCCAAACACGACGGACACTTACCGATCCATTTACCAGATTGAGCTCCGCACTTTTGACATACAAATATTTTCTTTATCTTTGCCATGGATTTGATTGAAAGGGTGATATAAATCACTCAAAGGTAATACAATATTTTTTACTTTTATCAATTATTATTCAACCAAATAATTCCCCTAAAAAACAATTTTGACCGTTGAAATTTTAATATTTTTATTAATATTTCATATTATTCTTTTGTTAAAAAATAAAAGAATAATAAAAAATATAATCTACATTCAATTGTAGATTATTTCATTTGGTTTTTTGGGGTTATACAGGGTGCGTCAGTTTACTGATTGCGCCCTGTTCTTTTTATATTCATTGAATTCTAAGCTAAGGAACTGTGAAAAAATAAATGTACATTTTTAACTAATTCTTTTACCCCTACTTTGTAGTTTAAAAAACGTCACTTATCTAGATAAACTTCTATTTCAAACTACAAATTATGAATAAAATAAAAAACCTAAACTCTGTCCATTTATTTCTACACAGTTCCTAAGGATATTTTTGTCTAGTTTTTTATACTATTGGTCTAGTTTTAGCTTTTTTTGTCCGATTTAAGACCTTTTATGAAAAATTTAACATAGTTTTATAAAATAATGTCGTAACTTTGAAGTTGTAACATCGAAAGGTTATAACAAGCTTACCTTCGTCAGTAGGCAAGCCTAAAAAAGTTACGAAATGTTAAATTTAAAAATACATACAAAATGAGTACGAACGAATTTTATAATTTTATTGATGATGTTCAATCACCATTGAAATCTTTTGCAATGAGCTTGACTAAAGATTTTGAAGATTCTAAAGATTTATTTCAGGAAACAGTATATAAGGCACTAAAGAATAAAGAGAAATTTAGAATAGGAACCAATTTCAAAGCATGGATTATGACTTTGATGAGAAATACGTTTATCAATAATTACAGAAGAAAAAAAAGAATAAAAACACAATTTCAACCTAGTGATAGCTTTCATTTTGAAATGGCATCAAGTGCGGTATTGAATAAGGGTGAATCTAATATGGCTAATGCTGAATTGATGGAAATCTTAGAAAGTATCGATGAAAAATTAAGAAAACCTTTCTGGATGTACTATCTTGGAATGAGCTATAATGAAATAGCGGAGGCTTTAGAAACTCCTTTAGGCACAGTAAAGAGTAGAATTTTCTTCGCTAGAAAAGAATTGCAAGAAAAAATTACAGCTCTTAAATTGAGATAAGAAACTGTGAAAAAATTAAAGGATTGGTATTTTTATCAATCCTTTTTTTGTCTTTTTCGTATACTCCTTATGTTAGGAACTGTGAGAAATAAATGTACATCTATTTCTACACAATTTCTTAGATATAATTTTTTTTTATGAAAATAGAATCAGAAATTCAGCAAGTGAAACCATTTAGATCTCCACAACATAAAGCATTAGTAAATCTAATATTTACTTATAGTTGGGCTTTTGATCAAGTTAAATTGATATTGCAACCACTAGATGTAACTTATCAGCAACTCAACGTACTAAAAATACTGAAAGGATCTGAAAGCCCTTTGACTACATCTATTATAAGAAAAAAATTGATAGACAAGAAAGCGGATACTTCTAGATTGGTGGATCGATTGGCTAAAAAAGGGCTTGTCATAAAAAATACTTGTTGCGGTGATAAGAGATTGGTAGATGTAGAACTTTCTGAAAATGGGAAGAAATTTCTCTTAGAAATCGAAGGGCTCATTCCTGAATTTGATACTATCCTTTCTAATCTTTCCGATGAAGAAGCTACTGTTTTGTCCAATCTACTGGATAAAATTAGAGGATAATTATTGTTTTTATTCAATACTATGCATTATGTGATTTTAAACACAGTCTTTTAATCACAAAAAATAATATCTTTCGACAAATTTCAAATTATTAATTTATATTCAAATTATTTCTTATTATGAAAAAATTACTTTTCACTTTAGCTACTCTATTTACTTTGTCTCTAGGACTATTCGCACAAACCGCCAATCCCGTACATTGGAATTTTGATGCTGTCAAAACTGGAGATAATACTTATGATTTAGTAATATCTGCCGATGTAGATGGAGAATGGTGCGTTTATTCTCAATTTTTAGATAGTGATGATGGCCCTATTCCTACATCTTTTTCTTTTGATGATACTAAAGGAGTCCAATTTCTAGGTAATGTAGAAGAAAAAGGTGATAAACTTGAAAAATATGATGAGCTTTTTGCAATGAAAATTGCCAAATTTAAGCATCATGTAAAATTCATTCAAAAAATAAAAACAAAGCGTTCGGTACAGTCCGTTTCTGGAACTATTGAATTTATGACTTGTAATGGAAAAACTTGCCTTCCACCTACAGAAGTACCTTTTGAAGTTGCTTTGTAGCTGACATTTTCAAAAGTAATATCCTAAATAGTTTCCTTTTTACCCTTTACTTCTTTAGTTTCATGCTTTAAAAACTAACTAAAAATTATGCGTTTACTATCTCTAATAGTTTCTATACTATTTTTTCAATCCATCAGCTTTGGACAAATCTATGATCCTGTCAAATGGACAATGGACTATAAACAAGTAAGTGAGAAAGAATTTGACCTTATTTTTACAGCTAAAATTGACGATAAATGGGGCGTTTACTCCCAATTTCTCGAAGGAGATGAAGGTCCTATCCCTACTACATTAAATTTTGATGAAGGAACTCATTATAAATTAAAGGGCAAAGCAAAAGAAACTGGCTCAGATGTCCATGATGGAATTGATCCTATATTCAGAATGCAAATTAAAAAATTTAAGCATGATGCGACTTTGACACAACGAGTAATCGTAAATGACATCTCAAAACCTATTTCTGGCTATCTGAATTTCATGACTTGTGATGACGAAAGATGCTTGCCACCTGCTGATGTAGATTTTGAATTTGCTTTAAAAAGTAAACCAGCTAAACAAACAAAACCTAATCCCAAATCAGCTAAAACAGAAAAGGTTATTACGAAAGCCGTTGAATCCAAACCGAAAACACAAGTTAAAACAACTCATTCAAATACTATAACGCCAAAAACATCAAACTCAACAACCAAAATCACAAAGAAAACTCAACCCAAAATATCCGTTGCAAAAAATAAAACATCTACAATTGAACAACCCGCTAAAGCGAATCAAAATTCAAAATCAAAACTAATCAATCCTGTTCATTGGAATGTCAATTTAGAACAAATTGCTGGTGATGAATACAATATGATTTTTAAAGCAACTTTAGATAAAACCTGGAATATCTATTCTCAATTTACAGAAGATAATGGTCCTATTCCTTCCGCTTTTGATTTCACGCCTAGTGAAAACTATACTAAAATTGGAAAAACTACTGAAAAAGGACACAAGAAAGAAGGGATGGATCCTTTGTTTGGAGTCAACGTCATTAAATTTAATAGTGACGAGCCCGTTTACTTTACGCAAAAATTGAAAATCACAGATTTATCAAAACCAATTTCTGGATATTTTTCCTACATGGCTTGTGATGAAACACATTGCTTGACTCCACAAGAAAAAGATTTTATTATTTATCCCGATTCGAAAAAAACGCTTTGGGGAAGTGATGCAACTGATGCAATCGACAATATCGCTAATGGCAAAAATAGCACAGCATCAACTTCTTCTGAAAGTGGTCTTTCCATGTACCCTGCCGACATCAACAATGTTGATCTCGATAAACCTGTTGCCGCTTGTGGTGAAAAAGTCATAGAAAAAACTTCTAGTATATGGACGATATTCATTTTAGGATTTTTAGGTGGATTGGTGGCTTTATTGACTCCTTGTGTGTTCCCAATGATTCCTTTGACGGTTAGTTTTTTTACTAAAGGAAGTGAAAATAGGAAGAAAGGAATTTTTAACGCATTTTTATATGGGTTTTTCATTTTAATGGTTTATTTACTATTGAGTATTCCGTTTCATTTATTGGATTCCGTTTCCCCTGATATTCTCAATGAAATTTCGACCAATGTATATCTGAATATTGGATTCTTTGTCATATTTATATTCTTTGCATTTTCATTTTTTGGATACTATGAAATCACTTTACCTGAAAGTATGTCCAACAAATCCGCCAATGCAGAAAATGCAGGCGGGGTAATTGGAATATTTTTTATGGCATTGACTTTAGCTTTAGTTTCGTTCTCTTGTACTGGACCTATTTTAGGATCTCTACTCGCTGGGGCAATGTCATCTGAAGGTGGAGCATGGCAATTGACCGCAGGAATGGGTGGTTTTGGAGTAGCTTTAGCGTTGCCATTTACTTTATTTGCCTTATTTCCAAGTTGGTTAAACAGTATGCCAAAATCAGGTGGCTGGTTGACTACAGTAAAAGTAGTCTTAGGATTTTTAGAATTAGCTCTAGCATTCAAATTCTTATCCAATGCAGATTTGGTTACACATTGGGGATTATTGAAAATTGAACCATTTTTGATTATTTGGATTATAATATTCATTGGGTTAGCATTATATTTATTTGGAAAAATCAAATTTCCACATGATTCTCCCATCAAAAAATTGAGTTTCGGTAGAATCTCGTTGGCGATATTAGCTACTTCATTTGTCATTTATTTGGCTAGTGGATTTATGTACAATGAAAAAACAGAATCTTTTACGCCATTATCTCTATTAAGTGGATTGGCTCCTCCTGTAGGATATAGTTGGATTCATCCTAAGGATTGTCCACAAAATTTAACATGTTTTCATGACTTGACTGAAGGAATGAAATATGCTAAAGAAGTGAATAAACCAATTTTGGTCGATTTTACGGGCTATGCCTGTGTGAATTGTCGTAAAATGGAAGAACATGTTTGGCCTGTAAAATCTGTTTTCAGTCTAATTGACAATGATTATGTTTTAATTTCACTCTATGTGGATGAAAAAACAGCCTTACCTGAGAATGAGCAAATCAAAGTGAAGCAAAAATCAGGGGGTACTAGAAAATTGCGTACTAAAGGAAATAAATGGGCTCATCTTCAAACTGAAAAGTTTAACACCAATGCTCAACCATTTTATGCATTGATTTCTCCTGATGGAAAATTATTGAATAATCCAAGACCTTACACGCCTGATGCAGATACTTATGCACAGTTTTTACAATGTGGGCTTGATGCTTTTGAAACGATTAAGAAAAAGTAATTATTGAGAAGGTATTCCCAATATATTGGGAATTGGGTGAGAAAAATGATTAAATATTGAAAATAATTTCAATATTCAATCATTTTACTCACCTTCTTTTTGCAGAAATAATTCATTAATAATCAACTCAAAAACCCAATCTCCTTCAAATCAAACACTTCAACAACCCCATCCACATCAACTTTCAATTTACCCATTTCATCAACCCCTAAAATAGTTCCGTCAAAAACAGCCCCATTTGATCTTCTAAATTGAGATAAAGCGCCTTTCAAATACAAATGACTTAGATAATGCTTATCAATAATAAAATTTTCTCGATTTTGTAATTTCAAATACCAATACTCAATATGCTCAAAAAGAATAGGCAGTAAATTTTTAACATCAAAATTTTGATTATTGACCATTTTCATGGAAATCGCATTTAGTTTTCCACTAAATTCATTTTGATTGACATTGATTCCGATCCCGACAACTGAAGCAGCAATTCGCTGTCCAATCAAAATATTTTGAATTAGAATTCCTGCTATTTTTTGTTGATTAACATAAATATCATTGGGCCATTTGATTGCAATTTTTTCATTAGGAAACATATTTTTCATAAAATCACATACCGCAAGAGATATTATTTTATTTAAAATAAATTGCTGCATTGGAGATACGCCATTGGGTTTCAAAACGATACTCAAAAGAATATTTTCTCCATGGTTACTTTCCCACACCGTACCCATTTGACCACGCCCTTCAGATTGACAGTGAGCAAAGATTACAGTACCTTCATCCAAATCATTCGCCTTTATTTTAGAAATGGCATAAAGATTGGTTGAAGGTAAAATATCAAACTCAAGGAACGATTTTCCGATAATATTTGTATTATTATTCAACTTCACACCCCAAATATTGTAACTTTGAGCAAGAAATTATAATTTAATTCACAAAAAAACTGAATTTGAATCCATTAAAAAAGCAATCCAATCGTCAAAAAGATCTTACTGTAGTACTAGCAGACTTAATAGTTGAGAGTATCCAAGACATAAAAGGTGAGAAAATTATTAAATTAGATTTACGGAAGATTCAAGATGCACCAACCAGTTTTTTTATCATTTGTGAAGCCAATTCCACAACACAAGTCCAAGCTATTTCCAATAATATTTATAAAAGAATGAAGGAAGAATATGATGATACACCTTTATCCTTTGAGGGGAGAACCAATGCCAATTGGATATTGATGGACTACTTCACCATCGTTGTACATGTCTTTCATCAAGAAACTAGAAAATATTACCAATTGGAAGATCTATGGAGCGATGCAAAAGCTACAGAATATCCAGATTTGTAGGAAAAAAAACTATCTTTGTCGATATTATCCAAATTGGAAAACGTTTTATTGTTTAAAGCGTTATCTATTTGTAGTAACTTACGTGAGAATGTATTAAAATTAGTAATTATCAAACTTTTTTTAATTATTTATGTTCTCAATTTGAAGTTACATTGCTTTTAATTCGAAAATTTCTACATGAAAGATAAAGACAAGAAAAAATCAAACATTCCACCAAGCAAATTCAATACCTATTGGATTTATGCTTTAATGGCAATTTTTCTAATTGGTATTAATATTTTTGACTATTCAAAAACAGGGACTACAGAAATAGATCCTGGTAAATTTGAATGGATGATAAAAGAAGGTGCCGTAGAAAAATTGGTTATCGTAAACGGTGAGTCGGCAAAAGTTTATATAAAACCTAAATTTCTCGATAAGTCTGGCTTTGAAAAAGCAAAAGAAAGCGAATATGGTCCCCACTTTCACTTTCAAGTAGGGTCCGTTGATAAATTAGAAGAATTGGTCGTAGATGCTCAAAAAGATCTTGCACCTGATGTACCAAGAATACGTCCATCCTATTCAAAACAAGTGGATTGGGTAGGTCCCATATTAAGTTGGGTAATTCCAATTTTCCTAATAATGGGTATTTGGCTATTGATTATGAAACGTGTAAGTGGCGGTGCTGGAGGCCCAGGTGGTCAAATTTTCAGCATTGGAAAATCTAAAGCCACCTTATTTGACAAAAACTCGAAAGTAACGACAACGTTTAAAGATGTTGCAGGATTACAAGAAGCCAAAGTAGAGGTAATGGAAGTAGTTGACTTTCTAAAACATCCAAAAAAATATACGAATCTTGGAGGAAAAATTCCAAAAGGAGTATTATTGGTAGGCCCTCCAGGTACGGGAAAAACGCTTTTAGCAAAAGCTGTTGCAGGAGAAGCAGATGTACCCTTCTTTTCAATTTCAGGTTCTGATTTCGTGGAAATGTTTGTAGGAGTAGGTGCGTCAAGAGTTAGAGATCTTTTCAAACAAGCGAGAGAAAAAGCTCCATGTATTATATTTATTGATGAAATTGATGCAATCGGTAGAGCAAGAGGGAAAAACTCTATGCAAGGAGGAAATGATGAACGAGAAAACACCTTGAATCAATTATTGGTAGAAATGGATGGTTTCAATACGGATGCAGGCGTAATTCTTATGGCTGCTACCAATAGACCAGATGTATTGGACCAAGCCTTGTTAAGACCAGGACGATTTGATAGACAAATTGGGGTTGATCCACCAGATTTAGAAGGCCGAAAAGAGATATTTCAAGTTCATGTAAAAAATATTAAAATCAATGAGACAATTGATCCAAATATTTTGGCAGAGATGACACCTGGTTTTGTAGGAGCAGATATAGCGAACATTTGTAATGAAGCTGCATTAATTGCTGCAAGAAATGGAAAAAAAGAGATAGATTTAGATGATTTTAATTATGCATTGGACAGAATTATTGGTGGATTAGAAAAGAAATCTAAAATTATTCATCCAAAAGAAAAAGAAATCATTGCATACCATGAAGCAGGGCATGCCATCTGTGGATGGTTTTTACAACATGCATCACCTTTGGTCAAAGTAACCATTGTTCCTAGAGGGGCTGGTACTTTAGGATACGCACAATATCTTCCCAAAGAAGAATATATTACAAGGACAGAGCAATTGGAAGATAGGATGTGTATGACTATGGGTGGTCGTGCTGCGGAAAAAATCATTTTCAATAAAATATCTACAGGTGCACAAAGTGATTTGGATCAAGTGACTAAGATGGCATATTCCATGACCACGGTGTTTGGTATGAATGAAAAAGTAGGTCAAGTTTCATTTTACGGAATGCAACAAAATTCTTTTTCAAAGCCCTATTCTGATGAAACTGCTGCCTTAATTGATAGTGAGGTTAGAAAAATGATAGATGTCCAATATGATAGAGCTATTGCATTACTTAAAGATAAAAGTAAAGAATTGGAGATTCTAGCAAAAACTTTGATTGAAAAAGAAGTTCTTTTGAAATCAGATGTTGAAAAATTAGTTGGACCACGTCCATGGGACAATAGTGGTAATGTTTTCAAAAAAGTTGAAACAATCGCAGATGTTGATGTGAATAAATTATTTGATGATGATGATAAAAACTCAAAAGATATAGTCTAAATTTAATCCCAATTCCTAAGCTAAGGAACATTGAAAATATATGTGTCCAACTGCTTAAATCCGCATGACACAATTTAGCTGTCCTGCGGATTTTTTTTTAAAAAAATATTATTATGTTGAACGAATTTTTCATTTCGATAAAAAGTTACAAAACTGCTCTTCGGTACATGATGAAAAGATCTTTATGGAAATGGCAGATTGTTCCTGGTACTATTTCCTTAATTCTAGGAGCAATAATTTTTGGAATGGCATATCGTCTTGGGGATAATTTAGGTGCATATATCATGTATTTCTATCCATTTGAATTTGGAACTCAAGTATTAACTACACTATTTAATTTTTTCGGTAAAATCATGCTGTTTGTTACAGGCTTATTTATGTACAGATGGGTTTTATTGATCTTGATTGGTCCATTTTTAAGTGTGATATCAGAACAGGTTGAAAAAATATATCTTGGCACTCCAGGTGCTGAATTTTCTTTATCTCGAATGTTTAGAGATATTAAACGCGGGCTTTGGATGACGTTTAAACTTATCAGAAAAGAATTAAGATATACCGTTCTCAATTTCTTTTTAGGGCTAGTTCCTATCATAGGATTTATTTCATATCCATTATCATTTGCAATACAAGGATATTTTTCTGGATTTGGGAATATGGATTTTACGATGGAAAGACATTTTAATGTAAAAGAAAGAGAACAATTTGTCAAAAAACATAAAGGCTTAGCCATTGGTAATGGATTGGTTTTTATTTTGATTTTAAGTATTCCAATCCTTGGATTAATCCTTGCTCCTACGCTTGCGGTTATTGCTTCGACATTGAATGTGTTGGATTTTAAGGATGATGTTGGTTAATAGGAATATGGCTATCTATATGTGATATATTGTGGATTTAAATTTCCACAACATAACCTGCCCCGCCTACGTTTTTCCCTCGAATAAGAAATAATTTGAAGTATGGTCTTCTAAATAGATTTTAGCACAAAAATCTTCAAATTATTCCTTCTTCTTCGTTGAAAAACTCCAACGGGACTTGCTATGTTGTTCGTTTTTCGGGTTTACTATTTACCCCGAATTTTCATTCGGGGTTATTATTGGTTAACCCCTTTGGGGTTGGGGCGCGAAACACTTCGAGTTGATTTACAGATAAGAATATGCACCTACCAAAGTATACTAAACCAAAACAAGAAAGCCCGATGTCAAGGCGAACGCATTATAAATTTTAGTAAAATCGTTTTGTGGGTTTGCTATTTACCCCGAATTTTCATTCGGAGTTATTATTGGTTAACCCCTTTGGGGTTGCTTGTGGCGTGCGAAACACTTTGAGAACTTTACAGAAAGGTAGGTGATGCACTAGTTCCAAAGGTAGGGTTATTCACTAATTCCTCAGAAATACTACTATAAAAAAGCCTAATTCCTAATATAAGCTAAAAAAAAATATAAAAATTGTAATAATCGCTACAATATAATACTTTAAATGTCATATATTCGTTATATATTCAACTTCCATTACCCTGAACCATTTATATTCAAACCAATCTTCGTAAAATCATTCCGATGAAAATTATATATACGATTCTTGTTTTCATTTTCACTTATAGTATAACTTTTGGTCAATCAGATTCTTTAGCTCTACAGAATATAAAAATCCCTACAGAATTTATAAAAGACAAGGAATATATTATAGAATTGCAAAATTCTTACAAAATAGTAGGCTTCATTCTATCCTCCAATAAAGAACAAATTTCAATCCAATCAAAAATAACTGGCTTACATATACTTTCTATCAGCGATATAAAAACTATTGTTGAATATAATGATGATTTTATTCCCATACTAATTACAAAAAACTTAGAAAAACGGAAAGAACTTACTACCTACGATGGTAAATCATACAAAGGAGTGGTTGTTCAAAAAGATAATAATATTATCATTACCAATAAAAACGAAACTGATACAATACCAATCTATGATATCAAGACCATTGGAATGAAAAATGCCAATCACTATTTGACTCCAATTGCAAATAATAGATTGATGGTTGGGAAAACTGCAATTCCGCTTGAAAAAGGAAATATCTACTATAAAACCAATGCAATATTAGATTATGAAGTAATTTATGCTGTTGAAAAATGGTTTTCGATCAGTGGTGGCACCAATTTTATATTTAAAAATACTGGACTTGACATAGGATTTTACTCTTCCGCTAATATAGGATTCAAGCTAAATCAGTTGCTACATATTGGCGGTACGGTCGAGTTTGCCTATAATCCAAGACTCAATTCTCTTTTTGTCGATAAATCAAAAGGACTAGCTTATGCAACAATAACGTTTGGAACCAATAATGTAGCATTAAATACAAGTCTAGGATATACTCAAAATAAATTATTTTTATCTAAAGCCCCAATATGGTCTATTTCAGGATTTGCTTCATTTAATCGTTTTCAATTTCTTTTTGAATATTGGAAATTAGATCCATTTATCAATGAAGAAGCATTTGGAAATCCCCTTACAGATCAAGCAACCTTTTTTGGAGTAGCGATTCGATTTGCTCATAAACAAAATATTTTTGAATTTGGATTTGGAGCACAAGAAGCTTTTCCGATACAACCAACTCCTAGATTTGGATTTGGCCCTGATTTTCTCAAATTCCCCATTTCTCTCTCCCTTTATCACAAAATAAATCGAAAGAAAAATAATAATCATTCTATAAAAAAGTAATTAATTAACAACCTATGAAATCTAACTTTAGTGGTATTTTCATCCTAAGTCTTTGTTTTTTATTTGCTTGTAATAGCAAAATAAACCATGATCTCAGAAAGATAGAAACAGACACATCCAAAGTGGAAAATATTCAGAAATCATCTTTTCTAAAACTACATTTTCATAATGGAGATGTAGCAGGAATGGAAAAATGGAAAATGACATCAAAAGACACGATTTCAGGAAAAGGAACACTTTATAATCCAAATCGAAAAATCAAACAAAAGGGGAAATTACAATTCTCTTTAAATGATATAGCGATTATCGAAACCAACGATCTGAGCGCATTACAAGACAACGACAATGCAAGAATTGCGGCATTAGGAATTTTACTTATAGGTAATTTAATTGTAGATTATATATGTTTGACAAATCCTAAAGCGTGTTTTGGCTCATGTCCAACTTTTTATACTCCTGGAAAAGACAAGCTTCTAGAATCCAACGCAGAAGGGTTTTCAAAATCAATTGCTCCATTCTTTGAGGAAGGGGATATTGATGCATTAAAATTCAATACGAAAGAAAGGCATTTTCAATTAACTATGAAAAATGAAGCCTTAGAAACCCATGTAATTAATGAAGTAAAACTATATTCTATACCCAGAAGAGCCTCTGAAATGATTTATCACAATCCAGATGGTACATTTTATAAATGTCAGAATACAATTCCATGTAAACAAGCATTTTCTAAAAATGAATTCACCAATAAGATTTTAGCTCAAGATGACAAAGAGTATTTTTCTAAATCAGATAGCAATGACTTATTAAAATCAGAAGAAATATTTTTGAATTTTGATACTCCTACTTCGGGAAATCTTGGACTTGTCATCAATTTTAGACAGACTTTAATGTCCACATTCTTATTTTACAATACATTGTCGATGATGGGAGATGAAGTGGCTTCTCAATTTGCAAAACTAGAAAGCAAGAAATTTTATCAAAAAAGATTTGACAAAGCATTTGACCCATTGCGATATATCAAAGTGTATCAACAAATCAAAAATAGATGGAAATTGATAGGAAAGATATCAGAACAAGGACCGATTGCAAAAAATCTACAAATGATTCCTTTATTTCCTGATTCTGGCAAACAAACCCAATTAAAACTAGTGATGGCTCAAGGCAATTGGAGGTTGGATTATCTTGGATTGACAGAAATCATTTCCGAAGTAAAACCAACCATACTCACTCCCATCAATATACATGGAAACTCCAAGAATGAGAACAATTTAGAATTGATATCTAAAGATGATCAAGATTATTTAATCACTTTTTCTGGTGACCAATATCTTTTAGATTTTGAATTACCTATTCTAACAGAAGATGAAACTAATGAATTGTTTGTGTATTCTAAAGGATATTATTTAGAATGGATAAGGAAAGAATGGTTGTTTGAAAAAGATATAAAGCAACTCAATCGAATGATGCTGATGCACAAAAAAACATGGCGAAATTTAGCTCATGAATTTAAAGAAGTGGAAGCGGATATGGAAAATACCTTTTGGAATTCTAAGGTATCTACGGATAATTGATACTCGTAACTTTGACGAATTGGGAGGAGAAGATGAGTCATCTGCCAACTTCGTTGGGGATTGGATGAGTTGATGAGTTGACGGATTTATCGGAATAAGGAAATAAATTGCTTTACTATAAAAATGACGAAATGAATTTCATCAGACTATGCCACGGATGTACGGATGCTTTTCGTGCTTGGTTGACAAAATGAATTTTATCGGAATAAGACTAAGGAACTTTACTATAACTTTGACGAAATGAATTTCATCAGACATCAGACTAAATCTTTAATAATGAAAAAAATAATTTTACTTTCAGTTATCAGCATTCTATTTCTTACTTGCAAACAGAATAAATATATACCCGATGCAGGAAATTTTAAAGACCACATGAAAGGAATGCAAATTAGAGCCACGCTTTTAGATAATTCGGTTATTGAAGGAGAAATCCTTGCTATCAATGAATTGGAAATTTACCTTTTATCCACTAAAAAAGGCAGGATCAATCATATCATTCCTAGAAAAGAAATAAAAAGAGCTAAAATTAAGATTTACAATAAATCTAAAACAAATCAACTAAAACAGTTAAAGACGATATCTACCTTAAATTATTTAAGTATTCTGGGGCATGGATTTGTTGCTACGTTAAGCTTTCAGATAAATCTCCTTGTAAACAGTATCGTAGTTGGAAATGCAGCGGGGTACAACTATATCACTTATCCAAATAATATTTCGTGGAGAGAGATTAATAAATTTTCTCGGTTTCCACAGGGGATACCTGCGGAGGTTTGGATGGATGATATTGAGTGATTTTAATCTTGAAATAATTTATCCCATTTTTTAAATCCTTTAGGTTGGTTAGAAAATTTATTTGTATCCACTTCAAACCAAAACAATTTTGGTAGATTTAAAATTTCAATTGGAAATTTTCCTGAAAAATGATTATTTTTTAAACTTAGAAACTTTATGTTTTTGAGATTTCCAATAGATGAAGGGATATTTCCTTCGAACTGATTATTAGCCAAACCTAAAGACCATAATTTTTCCAAATTACCGATAGATTTTGGAATTTTTCCAGAAAAATTATTTTTACCAAATTTTAAAGATTGCAGGTTTGTTAACCTTCCTATATACAATGGAATTTCTCCTGAAAAATTATTCGATTTAAAATTAAGTAACTCAATGCTATCTAAATTAACAATTTCGTTTGGAATCGCTCCACTTAAATTATTTTTTTGAACTTCAAAACTTTTAAGATTTTTCATTCCCCCAATCTCTTTAGGAATAGATCCAGTTAATTGATTATCCCAAAGCCATAGCATTTCAATATTTTTCAATTTTCCAATTGTAGGAGGGATAGAACCCGAAAGTTGATTTGAGTTCAATTGCATTTGAACAACATTTCGTAGATTTCCAATTGAACTTGGTATTTGCCCAGTAAAATTATTCCTTTCAAGACGTATAATTTCTAGTTTTGTTAAATTACCAATTGAAGAAGGAATTGTTCCAGATAAATTATTCTCACCTAAATCTAACCAAGTAAGATTAACCAAATTCCCAATAGATTTAGGAATTTCTCCAGACAGTTTATTGTGCCTTAGTAATAAAGTTTTAAGATTTGTAAGATTTCCAATTGATAAAGGTATTGTCCCTTTCAAATTAAGTGCCCCTAGATTGAGAGATTCTAAATGTTTAAGATTACCTATTTCAGATGGAATTGTATCTAGTTCTTTTTTTGAAAAAGAAATACTCACTACACAACCATTATCATTTATACCAATTCGATTCCATTTACTAATTGTCAAACTAGAATTCCAATTCCTTTTCTTATTATTGCTATTAATATTCAAAACTTTCAAAATAGATAACAATGTTTTTTTATCTTGCTTTTCGCAAAGGCTTATTTCCTGTTTTTGATAATCCTTACAATTGAAAGATTCATTTCCTGATAAATCATCACATAAACTCTCCGTATTTGCTTTAAGATTAGGGTTATCAGTAAAATTATAGCCACGAAATAAATTTCGATTCTTCAAATCTGATAAAAACCCCAAAGTACATATTTTATTTAACACGATTGGATCAATGTCTCCTGACAAATTATTACTTTTTAGCACCAGCCTTTTTAAAGCTTTCATACAAGCTATACTTGGCGGAATTATACCAGTCAAGTGATTAGAGTCTAACTCCAAAACATCAACCTGTTGCAGAAAGCCAATATCTATTGGAATATTTCCTGACAATTTATTTTTAGAAAGATAAATTCTAGCGAGTTTTTTGGCTTGACAAATCTCATCAGGAATTCTTCCTGAAAAAAGATTCTCCCTTAAATATAACCACCGTAATTTCTTTGCTTGCCCAATTTCTTTAGGTATTGAACCGCTTAATTTATTGCCCGCCAAAAACAAATATTGTAAATTAGTCAAACTAAATATTTCTTTAGGTAATATTCCTGTAAATTGATTATTTGACAAATTAATGCTTTGTAATTTCTTCATTTTTCCTAGCTCAACAGGAAGAATTCCATAAAAATCATTATTGCTCAAAGATAAATATTCCAATGAACTTAATTTCTGAATATCAGGAGAAAGAATTCCAGTAAATTTATTTTGGCCAAGATAAAGGTTTTTCAAATTCATTAAATTATAAACATCTTTCGGAATTTCTCCCTCTAAATGATTATCCGCTAGTGACAAATTTATTAAACTAAATAATTTACCAAATGATGAAGGAATTTCTCCTTCCAATTGATTTCTATTTAAAATCATCGATTGCAATTTCGTTAATTCACCAATTGATGCAGGTATATTACCTGTAAGCAAATTATCACTAAAATGAATTTGCTCTAACCTTTTCAAATTACCAATTTCTTTTGGAATACTTCCTGATATTTTATTTTTATATAATGCAAAATTTACTAATTTCTCCAAATTTCCAATCTGATTAGGTATAGTTCCAATAAATAAATTTTCTTGTAAAAAAAGCCGTCTCAAGCTTACTAAGTTTCCTATTTCAATAGGAATAACTCCCGAAAGTTTATTTTTGTCAATCCATAAATCTTTAAGATTTATCAAATCACCAATACTAGATGGTATATGACCTGAAAGTTCATTATTCTGTAAATATAGATACTCTAAATTTTTCAATTGTCCTAAACTCCTTGGGATTTCTCCAACTAAATTATTGTTACCTAATGATAATATTTTTAACTTTTTCAAATAACCGACTTCTTCTGGAATAACATTTGACAATTGATTTTGAGAAAGATTCAACGCCAATAAATTGGTGTTTTGCCAAATACTTCTTGGAATCCCCCCTTTCAATTTATTTTTAGAAAAACTAAGTCTTTGTAATTTTGATAAATTTGATATTTCTTTTGGAATTGTTCCATGAAGTTTATTTCGACCTAAATATAACTCTCGTAATTCAGGGAAATCACCTATTGTTTTCGGAATATCACCACTTAATTCATTATCATCAAAGTTAATAATTTCTAGAAATTTCAGTCCTTGGAAACTAGAAGGAATATTTCCATTAAATTTATTGCTAGATAAATCTAATTCAACTAATTTTCTAAGATTTCGTAGTAAAGACAATTCTCCATTTAAATGATTATTAGAAAGTTTTAAAACTTCCAGTTCACTTAGTAAACCTAAATCAACGTGAAGTTTTCCTGAAAGATTATTATTAACAAGCCATATCATTTCAACACACCCATCTTCATTGGTTCCAATACCATACCAATCAGAAAGATCTTTTTGCGTTCCCCAATTATCATTTCGGAACCAATTTGCCCCCTGATTATTATTAAAAAATTTCATTAAAATACTCCGATCTCTTTCAACATCACATTGTGTGAAAGCTGAATTTAACCCAAAAAACAATAAAAAACTAATAAATACATTTTTCATACATATATTTTTACAGTTTCATCCCCACCCGAAGCACAACCCCAGAATTGGTTGGACCCCCATGTAAAATTGAAAACAATTTCACACCAAGCATCATTTTTGAAGTAATCAAATAAGTATTTTCCAAGACAATGGATGTTCCAAAAGTATTTTCCATTTTAAAAATATACTCTTCATCAACAACTTCTTCATTAATAAACCATACAGAACTTCGATAATAATAATCCGACTTATAATGAGCAATACCTAAACCAATTCTAAAATTATTTCGCTTCACATTTTTAAAGGGAGAAATGAATAAATTCAAATTAGTTTGTAGAAAACTCACAGCGTCAAATGCTCCATAATTTGACTTTCCATAGCCGAGAGATAAGCTTGTTGCAAAATATGGATTCAAATTCAAACCCACTTCATTTTCAAACATAAGGGTAACAAAATCACCTGCTCCAATAAATGAAGTTCCAACTCCAAAGTTAAAGTCAAATGATGATGATGATGATGATGATGTAACTGACGACTGGCTATAAGCTGTTACTGATAAAAAAAACACTATGATAAAAACACCTAATTTCATTGTACTACGTTTTGTTTAAAAAGTCTCAATATAAAAACAATAAAAATATTAAGCGAAATTTTAACAGTATTTAACACAATAAAAAAGAGCTTCACATTTCTGTAAAGCTCTTTCTAGTGGTCCCACAAGGGCTCGAACCTTGGACCCTCTGATTATGAGTCAGATGCTCTAACCAACTGAGCTATGGGACCGAATCCTGAAGTAAATTCAAAATCGAATGCAAAAATAAGACTTTACAAATGATTTTACAAGTTTAATCCAATAAATTACACAAAAAAATATGTGGCTACGCATAACCACATATTTTTAATACTTATAATAATTAACTCTTAGAATGCTATAAAACTATCATTATCCTTATAATCACTGATATTGCCCATCAAAATTCGAACAAAATCAATTAAAGCCAATAACACTCCAAGTCCGAATAACATACTAGCTAAAAAATACCATAATGCAATAACTGGTTTTGCGCCAAGATAAATTCTATGAATACCAAAAGCACCTAAAAAGAAAACTAGAAGTAAAGCAATTACCGTTTCATTATCCATTGTATCTTTATACAATTTTGACAACCAAGAAGAAAATTTGGCTTTCCTTTTTAATCTTCTTTGAAATCTCTTCATTTTTCGAGCTTCTTTTTTTGAAAATGTAGGTGATTCAACTACAATTTCAGTTGTGGAACCAATTACTGGATTTACAACAGCATAAGAGTTATTCGAAAAAAGAAAAGTAAAAGCTAAAATAAATAAAATGTAAAAATGCTTTTTCATAAAAATTTAAAATTTAGTTTAATAAAAATTATTCAAGCCAAAAGTAATTAAACAACAACTTAAAAAAGAAATAAAACATCTATAAAATTATTTTTTTAAATAATAAACAAAAGCCCCCAATGACAAAAGCCCTGAAATCCACATCATAATTGACGTTGCAACCACAGTCCCCATCAATCCATATCCTTTTGTAAGATAGTAACACAATCCGATGTAAATTATCACTGATACAACGGAAAGTACAAAACGCACCTTGGACCAACCAATCGCTGACAAAATATTCCAAACAGGTACACGTATCAATAAAGAGCCTACAATCCCCAAGGAAAATACAAACATCAAGCCTGACGTATCATGATAGTCTTTCCCGAAAAGTTGCAATAAATACGTTTCAAAAAAGTAAAAAAACGTTACAATACCTAGACCTATTATGGAAAAAACTTTTAAATAATTAAGATAATAATCCTTGAGTTTACTTTTATCCGTTTCTGAGTATTTTGCCAATTTTACATAATCCGACGTAATTACTGATAAAGCTAAAATACTCAAACTAAATGGAAAAACACTCGATGTCTTATACTGAGCAACGTCTAATTCTCCACTAAAATGACCTAAAATAAAAATATCCACTACAAAAAGTAAATGCGCAACGGCATTACTTAAACTTACTTCTACACCATACCACTCAATTTCTTTTAGACGTTTTTTCGAAATAGAAAATTGATTTTTTTCTAGCAATTTCATCCTAATCATGTAATAAATAGCAATTAAAAATGGAGCTAAAATCAAACTCATGACATAGCCCATTCCACCCAAAAAATAACTTAAAATAAATACCAAAATCAAGAGTAGTACGCTATGTTCAACTTCAATTCGGGCGTATAATTTATTTTTGTGGATAATTCGGGCATAGGTTTTCACCAACCGAACTAAATACAAACTGATTATTTGAAAACTCAATAATATCAAAAACAAAAATGCCCCTTCCATTGATTTGGTTAAAAAAGGATTGAGCAATAAGATAAAAATGATAATTAAAATAGAATATTTCAAGCCATTTTTAAACGCATATTGAAACAATGTTTTTTTGTGTGATTGTCCTTCTAATAAAACTCCGTAGCGAATCATTCCTTCATGCAATCCTCCCCCCATAAAAAATGCAAAAAATGAGATAATCGTATTCGCAAAGATGATATCTCCATACTCTGTCTTAGGTATAATATGGGTCAATAGCACAATGATCAACATATAGATTGCCTTGGTAATGATATTGGCAAATAATATATATTGACCTTTTGAATTTCGGAATGACTTGATGAATTTCTTCATGGCTTGGTTGCGATTCTACTTCGTGTTGCTTTGCTGCGCATGTTGCTTGTGCTGCGCACGTTGCTGGCTTACTTTGTTTCTACACTTCGTGTGTTGCTATTCTTACGTGTACGCTAAATAACTATTTAACTTCGTGTTGCTGTCCAACGGAAATTACTAGTACTAGCTATTCTTTATATAAAAATAATACTTCGTACGATCCGAATTATGCAAAACGAAATAAGAAGCAATGAATGAGACCCTAGTTTAAAAAAAGCAGGTAAGACAAATGTCTTACCTACACTGTATAGTTATAAAAAAAAATAACTTACTTACCGGTAAAGTTAAGTAAATTATTTTTTAAATAGTAGTTTTTTAAGGAAAATGCTATAACGGAATCTTATTGGCTATACCGAATATAATTTGGGTAAAATCAATATTTTTTATCAAATTACTTGGATTTTAACAAAGTATCTTATCTCAAAATCTCAAAGAAAAGTTTTGCACATGTACTGACTTCGTATGGTTGTTGGTAATGATTTCCAATTCCAAATAAGCGTTATCATACTTATATGCGATAATTTTTTTTGTAATCGATTGGTTCAGTTTAAGTATTTCAATTTCGGTTTGTTCAATGAAATGGCCAATATCGTTTTTAAATTTGTTCATAATATTTTTGACAAATGTCAGTGCATTGGTCTGTCCAATATTATTAATGAGTCCTAGTGTGAGTTCGATGTTAATTTTTGATTTGTTCATAGTACTATCGCTTTGTTTGAACTAAAACTGATTGAAAGGTCGATTTGTTATCAAGGCAATTGTTAAAAATACGTTAATGTCTGTTAATAGGCTTATTCCCCCAAACCATTCCCAAAGTAAATCCTGCAATCAAATGCCAAATTCCCCACCAAGCAGCAACGAGTGCCATTCCTCCCAACCCATTGAAAAATGAGAAAATAATAATGAGTCCCAATCCAGAATTTTGGATACCCGTTTCGATACTTATCGTTCTAGCGTTTTGAATAGAAAGTCCATTGATTCTAGAAAAAATATATCCTTGAGAGAATGCTAGGAAATTATGAATCAAAACGATAAAGAAAACATATTTTAAATAGATTTTGATATTATCGATATTTCCCAAAAGCGCAACTACTATCAATCCAATGAATAATAACATGGAAAATGATTTCATGGGTTTGCGTATTTTAGCAGCAAGGCTCGGAAATTTATAACTGATCGTCATACCAATGATAACAGGTATCAATATGAGTGTAGCTACAACTTTTAGTATTTGAAAGGGATCTACTTCTATGGATTGAAGTAGAGAAGCGGTTGATGAGTTCATATTGGCCCAAAATCCAAATAAGACGGGCGTCAAAATAATAGATGCAAGTGTAGAAATAGATGTCATCAGTATCGACAACGAAGTATTTGCCTTAGCAAGAAATACTATAAAATTGGATACATTTCCTCCTGGGCAACTTGCCACTAAAATCATTCCTAATGCTACACTTGCGGGTGGATTTAGGAAATAAATTAAAATTACTGTGATGAATGGAAGTAAAATCAATTGGGAAATTAATCCAACAATTAAAGGTTTTGGTTTGTAAATGTATTTTTTGAAATCTTTTAATTCAATATCTAAAGAAACGGCAAACATCAAGATAGCTAAACAAATATTCAATAAGAATAATTTATTTTCGTCAAAATTTATTTGAATGAGATCAATGTTTTCCATGTTTTTTATTTTTAAGAGATTAGGACGTCAGGACGCCAGGACTTCATGATGTCAAGACTTCAGGACTTCGGGATGTCAAGACTTCAGGACTTCAAGATGTCAGGATGTCAAGACCCTAGGACGTTAGGAGATCATGACTTTCAGGTAATAAAATATTTTCCAATTCCCATTTGTTCAAGCAAGATTAGTTCTCAATCAATCAATCATTTTTTTATTGAAAAGCCCGATACAATTCACCATCCACAATTCTTGCTCCACTTTCAATCATCTTAAACAGTTCGGTATTTCTATCAGGTTTATAATCTTTTGTTTGTTTTGTTTGAACTTTTCCTTTATTTTTTAATTGTTCTAATAATTGATCAGTTTTGATATTTTCGTCAATATTCAAATCATGTTTGACTACAAGTAAGTGAATAAACTCTTTTTCAGCTTGGAATAAAAACAGTTGTTTATCACTGAAAAAGATCAAATATTCGATATTATTTAGAGTTTGTTCCGTAATTAGGTCGGAAAACTGATCTAAAAGTTCATTCATACGATCGTGATCATCATTTTTTATTTTCGTCCAATCGTCCCCTGTGATGGATTGAGTCGCTAGGAATCTTACAAATGTTTTTTCTAAACTTGCTAATTCTTGGATACTTAATCTTTTGTATTTCATTTTTTAATGCAAAAATATATTTTCATATCGAAATAGGGAGAGAGTTTATAATTATTTTGTAAAATTGTGTAAAAATAATGATTATGAAAGGGAGTCAGTATCTAGTATCTTTCCTGTTTCTATAAGGAATAGTCTGAGTCGATGTGTCTCCACAGCTATAAAAAACTAATAAAAACAGGAAAGATACTAGATACTGACTCCCTTTCATAATCATTATTTTTACACAATTTTACAAAATAATTATAAACTCTCTCCCTATT
>CAMZLN010000290.1 GCA_947311465.1 uncultured Saprospiraceae bacterium | reverse complement strand
GGGGTAAGCGAAAAGTGCCGTAGGTACGACATTATCACTTCCCAACAATCTGTCACGCACACAAAAGAATTAGTTAAAAAATTTACATTTACTTTGTCAAAGTTCCCTAGTCATCATCAACTAATCTTCTTATCCTTTCGCATAGGCGAAAAATTAATCTTTTAATCTTTTTATGCCAATTACACGACAAAACTATTGCACTTTCTATTTAAAACCATATATTTGACGTTTAGACTACACAATTATTTACTCAATCCTTTGCAAAAATGCCAAATAAAATTGAATATTCGGATCAAGAAATTGTTACACTACTCAAAAGTGGGAGTGAAGCAGCTATTGACATTATGTTCAAAAAATATTATACTTATTTGTGTCGTGCCGTAATGCGAATTGTTCCAGATCCAAATTTATCTGAAGACATCGTTCAAGACGTATTTTATGATATTTGGCGAAAGCGAGAAACAATCAATATTAAATCTACTTTACAAGGATATTTGAAAAGAGCCGCTGTCAATAAAACATTAAACTATATCAGAGCTAAAAAAATGAAATTTAGTGATATTGAGAAGATGCCAGAAACAACGGAGAAAAGCATTAACGCACTCGAAGGAATTCAGAACCAAGAATTGGAAAAGACAATCCATCTTGCTATTGAAAATCTTCCCGAAAAATGTCGGATTGTTTTTTGCTTGAGTAGAATGGAAGAAATGTCCCATCAAGAAATTAGTGATGAATTGGGAATTTCTAAAAAGACAATTGAAAATCATATTTCCAAAGCGTTGAGGATATTGAGAAAAGCGGTTGAAAGTTATAAGAATTTAGAATGAAGAAGGCGAATCGAAGAAGAGTCGAAGGAGTTGAGAAGAAGAGTCGAAGGAGAAGAAGATGAGAAGAAGAGTCGAAGGAGATAAGAAGATGAGAAGATGAGTCGATTTTGCCAACGCAAAATCTAGATAAAAAGATAAAAAATCCAAAGGATTCACCAAATTAGCCATGGGTTTTAACCCATGGCAACCAGATATTAACCACAGGTTTTAACCCATGGCAAAAAAATCCAAAGGATTCATCAAATTAACCACAAGTTGTAACCCATGTAGGGGATACCCCAAAAAATAGTGTCTTTAATAATAGAAGCTGTAAATGAAAGAAATAAATTATATAGCACTTTTAAACAAACGTAGAAAGAAAACCTTATCTTTGGAAGAAGATAGATTGCTTTCTGAATGGGTAAATTTATCCAAAGAAAATGCTAAATTAGCAAAGGAAATGAATAAAATTCAAGATTCATACAATACATATCAAGACGACTTTACTCCAAATGTCGATAACGCTTTGGCGAAATTTAAAAAGCGAATCAATATTGGAAAAGAAACTCCTGTGCGAAAAATGAAGCCAAGACAAAGCTTTATGAAAATTGCCGCAGTATTGATATTGGCCATTGGATTGGGAGCAGTATTGACCAATTATGTATTCAATCAAGAAGAATTGTTGGTTTTTGAATACAATATCGATGGAAATAACGAAATCACACTTCCAGATAACTCAATCGTAACTCTAAATAAAAATGGAAAACTCAGTTATTCAAAATCATTTGATGGAGATGTCCGAAAAGTATATTTAGAAGGAGAAGCTTTCTTTGAAGTAGAAAAAAATCCAAATCGACCTTTTATTGTAGATACCAAAAATGCAACGGTTCAAGTCCTAGGAACTTCTTTTGATGTTAATATCCAAAATAATATGACCGAAGTTTTTGTGAAAACAGGTCGAGTTGCCTTCCAACCAAAAGGAAGTAATAAAAAATTGATTTTGACTCCAGGTAATCAAGGACATTTTGATACATCAACTAGAACACTTGAAAAAACAATGGCTACGGATAATGTCATTTCTTGGAAAACAAAAACTTTATCATTTAAAAAGGAAGCTTTAAATAGTGTAGTGCAAACTGTTGAAAATCAATTTGATATTAATATTGAGTACAATCAAGACTTGATAGATTGTAATTACACTTCTCTATTCAATAAACTGGATGCAGATGTAATTTTACAAACTTTGGCATCTACATTTGGAATGGAATTTAAAAAAATAGATGCTACACATTATCGTTTGAAAGGGGGAAGCTGTAAGTAAAACCATCAAAAAAACAATTTTAATCGGAGCCAAAGCCCCAGAAGACGACATTACGGTAACATCAAAAAATGGTAAGTGAAAAGTGCCGTAGGATATGATATTATGAATTGTCAAAAAATATTCCACCCATTTTTGTGTTTTTCACCAAACTAAATCTATGCTTAAATCAATTAGCATTTTCTTCATCCTAACCTTTACGATTACGCTTTCCGCTCAATCTGTCCTAGACCGTAAAGTAAGTTTATCACTTGAAAATGTAAGTATTGAAAAAGCAATCATAGAATTAAGCCAATCTCAACAAATAAATATTTCTTACAAATCAAGTTTGTTAAAAACCAACAAATTGGTAAGTCTCCAAGCGGTGTATCAGCCCATAAAAGATATTTTGAAGGATATTTTTAAACATACTGATATCGGATTCAAAGAAGTATCAGGGCAAATCGTTTTATTTAAATTGCCACCAAAACCAAAACGGAAATATACAATTAGGGGATACATCACTGAAAAAGAAACGGGAGAGTTCATTGATGGGGCTCATATATTTGTCAATAATACAAAGGTTGGCACTTTTTCAAATCAATATGGATTTTACAGTATTACCTTAGAAGAAGGAACTAAAAATATTTTGGTTACCTATGTCGGTTATCAACACGTAATTCAAAATATTGATTTGGATCAGAATCTTCGACTCAATATTGATTTGGAATCAACTTTCAGTCTTCCTCCAATCACGGTTTTGTCAAAAGATACAATCCAATTAATCAATCATTATAAAATTGGAACACATGATTTTAATATTAAAAATATTCAAATGCAACCATCCATAGGTGGCGAAGATGATATTTTTCGAAGTACGGTACAATTGCCAGGAATTCAGACATCAGCGGATGGGATAGGAGGGTTGCATGTTCGTGGGGGATCTGTAGATCAAAATCTTGTATTATTGGACGGCGTTCCAATTTATAATTCCACTCATGCACTCGGTTTATTCTCAATTTACAATACAGATGCTATTAAAAGTGCAAAGATGCTCAAAGGGAGTTTTCCTGCAAGATATGGTGGAAGGCTATCTTCTGTGATGGATATTAGAATGAAGGAGGGCAATAAAAGCAAGTTTTCATCGGCAATCTCTCAAAGCTTAGTTGCTTCAAAAGTGAATGTGGAAGGACCTATAAATAAAGGGAAAGGATCATTTTTCTTTTCGGGAAGACGGGCGATTACCGAATTGTATATTCCCAAAGTTTCAGAATTTTTAAATGAAAAATTAGGTAAAATTGGATCTACATCCTATCATTTTTTCGATATCAATGGGAAAGTAAATTACTCCTTGACCAAAAAAGATAAGGTTTTTCTAAGTTTTTATAATGGAAAAGATAATTTTGAAAGAAATTCTGAAATAAAAGGAAAAACAGATGGAATAAATATTTTTCAAGAAAAGGATACCATTCAATATAAAGTTTTAAGAGATTATCATGTTGATTGGGGAAATACCATGACTGCAATGCGTTGGAATCATGAAATTATGGATAATCTATTTTTGAATACGACCTTTACGTTTAGTAAATATAATTTTTTATCACAGGATAATTCTCGTTTTATAGGGAAATATAATAAGGAAAGTGAGTTTTTTTACAGAACGGCAAAAACGAATTTTAAAGAGGAGTTGAAAACACGTATGATTAAATTTGATTTTGATTATACACCCAATACCAAACATTATATTCGTTTTGGTGGAAATTTCGCTTTTCATAGTTTCGATCCTGGTATCATCAGAAATGTGATTGAAGGAACCGTAGATACCCAAGATATTCGTATCGAAACACCTTTGATAAAACAAAGAGAAATTAATGGATATTTTGAAGATGAAATCCAACTAGCATATCAAATTACTATGAATGTTGGTTTGCGAATATTGGGATGGGAAATTGATGAAAAATTCGAGCCTTATTTACAACCCCGTTTATCTTTTTCCAAAAAGTTTATTAATAATTGGTTATGGAATGTTTCGTATTCTAAAATGGTTCAGCCATTACATTTATTATCTAAGCCTTCCACTATTGCCTTTCCCGCAGAAGTTTGGTTGCCATCAACGAAAGATGTGGAACCTCAGAATGCATGGCAAGTTTCAACAGGCGTAAATCATATATTGAAAAATACAATGATGATTGGCTTGGAATTGTATTATAAAAAAATGAATAATATTGTTAATTTCCTGCCAACCGATTCCGTTTTGGTTCTAAATGCAAACAACTGGGAAGAAAAAATTGACATCGGAATAGGAACCAATTACGGTGTGGAATTATCGATTCAAAAAGAGTATGGTAAACTACAAGGAGCCGCTAATTATACTTTTTCTTTTGCCAATCGAGTATTTCCAAATATCAATCAAGCTAAAGAATATCCTTTTCAATATGATCGCAGACACCAAGTGTCTATGCTTGCAAATTATGTTGTAAATAAACATTTATCCCTAAATTCGGCCTTTACAATAGCGACAAGTACTGCTTTGACCTTGCCCGTCCGACAATATCAAATTCCAGGAGAAGGAACGGTTCACCTTGGTAATGAAGTTAAAAATTCATTTAGGTTTACTCCATATCAAAGATTGGATATTGGTATAACTTATGAGAAAAAGCTGAAATATTTCTATCAAACATGGCAAGCAGGAATTTATAATGTATATAATAGGTATAATGTGCTCTATATTGAAATTCGCCCAGAGCAAAATCCACGCGTTGTGACTACCAGTGGATCCCCCATTCTTCCATATTTGAAATATACAGTTAGATTTTAGGTGATTGACCATTTCAATGAACATGGCTCCTTGTCCCATTGATATCAATAATAACAATCACAATTCTTTGTAATTGTCAACTAAAAAGTCTATATTTGTCAAATAGACGCTATTTCCATTTATATGATAAGGCAATATTCAATATTATTAGTATTAATTTCGTTTCTCTTCTGCTCCTGCGAAAGAGCACTAGATTTAGGTGATATAGATACTCCTCCGATATTGGTTGTAAATTCTTCTTTTCAAACCAACCAGGATCATGAAATGGATTACATCAAGCTTACTATATTAAAAAGCGTCTCGTTATTTTCTGATGATACCATTGCTTTTATTGATAATGCCGATGTTGCTATCCTAAAAGGAAATACAGATATTGAAGCATTAGAATTAGCTTATTCTGAAAATGGTACCCCATTTTACAAAACCAGTTTTTTCCCTGAAAATGGCGGAACTTATAAGATTGTCATCGATGTTGAAGGATTTGACCAAATCGTTGCAAGTGGAGATTTTCCTGCTCAACAACAATGGGATTCGATGAGCGTTACAAATAAGAAAAATGATCTTGACTTTAAAAAGGTGGGATATAAGAAAATTAATTTTGATGTGAATGTGTTTTTTAACGATAATCCAGATCAAATAAATTTTTATCAACTGAAGGTTTTCGGGAAATTGGTGAATGAACAAGTAATTTCAAATGATCCAACTTATCAACTTTTAAGAATGACAAATCAACAAGACAATGGTTTGAATGCAATTGTCAATAATGATTTTGATTCTGATTTGGTAGGGGCTTATTTCGATGATGAAACTTTTAATGGTGAAAAAAATTATATGATAACCTTTCATGTTTCATCTATTCTGAAACAAGATCAATCTTTAAAACAAATCGGTGTAGAATTTAATGCCATTGGAAAAGAATTTTATAGGTACAATCAGTCTATCGATGAACTTTCTAAATCTTTTATAGGAGAGAATAAGTCAAATTCCAAGTCACCTTATAGCAGTATAAAATCTGCAAATGGCTATGGTGTCTTTGGCGGAATTAATCCTCAATGGAAATTTGTGAATTTTTAGTTTTTAATTTCTTTCCGCAACTGTACAGATGTTTTTTTACTTCCATCATGTGACCAACCAGGTCTAAAGAAAATATATTTCAATCGAGTTTTTAAATTTTTAGTTTTCTTTAAATCATTGATGATAGATTTGAATTCATGGAAAACGATATTTATAGGTCCTCGATTTTCTGGATCTGTGACCAATCCATAATGCACTTCTTCATCATCCAATTCTGCTTGAAAAGTTCCAAATATTCGATCCCAAATAATCAAAAGCATACCCATGTTTTTGTCTAAATACTGAATATTACTTCCGTGATGAACTCTGTGATGAGAAGGCGTTACAAGGAAATATCCAATCCATTTCGGCATCTTCTTTATGGCTTTGGTATGAACGAAAATTCCCCATATTTGAGTCAGCGAATAAATTGCCATGATATGCATCGCTGAATATCCCATCAAAGCAATAGGTATAAAAAATAAAAAACGATACAATGGTTGAAATACAGATGATCTAAATCCTACCGTAAAATTATAATCAGTAGAACTGTGATGAGTGACATGAATCGCCCAGAAAAAACGACTCGTATGATCGAGAACATGCAGGAAATAATACATCACATCTTCCAACATTACCAAAGTAAACCAATAGAAAAAGACATTTTCTATCTGAAAAAACCTATGTTCATAAAAATAGGTGTAAATAAATATATAGAAAACACGTACCGCTAAATTGACTCCAATATTCAAAGCCGTTAAATAAAAATTGGTCAGCGTTTCTTTGACATCATAGTATTTTTTATGATAAATACTACTATAAATAATTTCTAATACAATTAATCCAATTGTAATCGGTGTTGCAAATAATGCTACAGAATCTTGATCTATGGTCATTGGTCCTACATTAATTTATCGAGTGTTAACAATAAGTTTTTTTCCAAAAGGCTAAAATCTCCATCAGCATAAAATTCTTTTTTAATCAAATCAATTAATTCATTTTTTTGTGTAGCTGTAGGATAATGCGTCCCTTTGTAAGTCAAAATGGTCTGAATTTTATCATAATCATTCATTTCTTTGTAATCATCCCACACTTTTTGAAAAGTTTCCATATTTGCACGTTGCAAAATAAAGTCTTTTTCTTCCGTGGTTATGACAAAATCAGCATCCGCAGCATAAAGCAATAAAAAAGTAGTGAATTCTTGAAAATTCCAATAAGGATGTTGCTTGTTCATAAGTATTGCTTTTGGTTATAAAAATTTATTCCCATTATTTGCTCTAATACTAGCCGTTATTTCTTTAATTTCTTGCTCCTTATCTTTGGGGTAAATCAATAAAACATCTCCTTCGTCAACAATAATAAAATCTTTGAGTCCTTTAATGACCGCCAATTTATCTTTAGGCAAACGAATCAAACAATTTTCCGTATCCGCTAAAACCGTTTCTCCATTAATCGCATTTTTATTATCATCATGATTGCTTTCCGCATGAAGAGAACCCCAAGTTCCTAAATCGGACCATCCAAATTCAGAAGGAATTGTATATACATTATCCGCTTTTTCCATGATAGCATAATCTATTGAAATTTTTGGAGTAGTTGGATATTGCTGATCAATAAAATCTTGTTCTTTATCTGTATTATAAACGGTATCATCTTTTAAGATTTCATATATTTCATGGGCATATTTATCAAATGCTTCGATAATTGATTTTGCATTCCAAATAAAAATTCCAGCATTCCAAACATAATTTCCAGAAGTGACGAACTTTTTTGCAGTTTCTAAATCTGGTTTTTCTGTAAACTGTACTACTTTATGAATTCCACTTTCCCCATCTAGATTATATTTGATGTAGCCATATCCCGTATCTGGTCGGGTAGGGGCAATGCCCAATGTCAATAACGCTCTATTTGTAGCCGTAAACTCAAGACCCTTTTTAACGGTTTCAATAAATTGTTTTTCTTTCAATATAATATGATCCGAAGGCGCAACAATGAAATTTGCATTAGGATTGATTTGATGCAATTTGAAGGCAGTATAAGCAACACAAGGAGCCGTATTATTCCTAGAAGGCTCACAAAGAATTTGATTTTCTGTAAGAAATGGCAAATGTTCCATCACCAAATCTTTATAAATGGCATTGGTAACAATAAATATATTTTCCTTTGGACAAAGCTGTAAAAAACGATCTGCTGTCAATTGAATCAGAGATTTTCCAACACCCAAAATGTCTAAAAACTGTTTAGGGCGATGTTCTCTGCTTGCGGGCCAAAATCTACTCCCAATGCCTCCAGCCATGATAGCCACGTATGTATTTTTATATGCACTCATTCATACAAGTTAAATTACTTAATCAGTTACAAAGATATGCTTTAATCTTTTTAATCCCATGATAATTAATGTAAATTAGCAACTCCAACACAATAGAGTTGAAAATATTCGGTTAAAAATATAAATGCAGTTATGAAAATCTTTAAAAATATTTTATTTATTGTTCTATTTACAAATAGCGTAAATATAATTGCTCAAAATGAACCCATAGAAATTCCTTATGACCCTACTCAAATATTTGAAATATGGATGAAAGACAATCGGTTGTTTGAAGGGAAAATTGAAGCATTGGATAATGGAAATATTTTATTGAAATCAAGTCTATTTGGCAATGAAATTGTCTCTATTTTAGATATTAAATCTATCAAAGCATTGTATAGAATTGATTATGAAAAGAAAAAACTATTTTTGGGACGGAAGAAAGTCGTTTTGAAAGATAGCACGGTGATAGTAGGTAAAGCAATGCAAAAACGAAGAGAACATTTTGTGATATTATCTGATGATGGTCAACGATATCTTTTAGAATATGATACAGTAGATGAAATCAAGGATTTACCTTATTTCAAAACGAAAGAAAAGCAATCCAATTCCAATTATGCCAACTATTTATTCACTCCATCAGGTTATACCCTACAACAAGGAGCTGTTAATTTTCATAACACCAATTTATATTACAATGCAATTGAATTTGGAATTATGGATTGGCTTTCTATGAGCGCAGGTTTCGATGTTGGTTTTGCCAATACATTTAGAAGTTCTCGTCCTTTTAAAGATAAATCATATTTTTTCGGATCTATCAAGGCAAGTTATAAAGCTACGGACAAATGGAATGTGGCTATCGGTTCCTACTTTATGCGACCAAATACGTATTGGGAATTGGTACCTGATAGTACAACATTAATGCCTTTTGTAATCAACACTTTTGGAAGTAAAGAAACCAATATCTCTTTTGGTGTTGCACTATCCAAACAGCAACAATTTTCCAATAGATTGGTCTATTCTTTCAGTGGTGTTGCTAGAGTGATGAAACAATTCGCTCTGGTTACCGACAATTGGATAAAGCCTGTGACATACACTGAAAGAAGGTTGACAACTGTTGATATAATTGAAGCTTATGAGCCGCATCTCTCTGTTGGAGTTCGATATTTAGGGGAACGATTGACCATCGATGTTGCGGGTTCTTATCGTGGAAAAGGTCCTCGTGGGAGTGGTCGTAGTTATCAACCTAGGGTATTGGAACTTGGATTTATATTGGGATTGAAGTATCAGTTGCGATGATTTTAGTTGTTTGTCAAGTATTCTTGCCGAAATAAATTTCATCTGACTTTTGGAAAGGCAAAATGAAATTTATTTCATTTTGCCCAAACAGCGTAGCGTAGTTTGCAATTGGCTGTTGAAAGTAATTTATGGAAACATTGACGAAAAGAATTTCCTCAGACTTAGCCTATCAGCATATTATCCGTGTATCCGTGGCATATATTTTTTTTTGCCACGAATG
>CAMZLN010000289.1 GCA_947311465.1 uncultured Saprospiraceae bacterium | reverse complement strand
TTTTCGTCTTTGCGAGAAAACATTAATTCATTATCTTTGCGTCTTTGCGTCTTTGCGAGAAAACATTAATTCATTATCTTTGCGTCTTTGCGAGAAAAACATTAATTATCTTGCAATTTATTTAAAACAGAAATAGACATTTTGATACATTTTTCATCGACATCTTACCTTGGAATGAATTATCATCCAGAATTCAGAGTGCTGCTCAATCAAGGATTTGAAATCTATGGAACCAATTATGGTGGATCGAGATTAGCCAGTAATGTGCCAAATATTTACGACCAAGCGGAAGAATATATTGCAAATAAACTAGGGTTTGAAGATGCATTAATTATTTCATCAGGAACTTTAGCGGGTCATCTTTTATTGACATCATTAGATCAAAATCAAGATTTTTTCCATTTTAAGTTATTACATCCAGCCTTGGTCAATAAATTCATAGGTAAATCATCTAAAGAAGTAAATCATCCAGACGAATTACTTTCTAAAATTGAGCAAACCCATCATGAAAGTATTTGTATTTTATTAAATTCTATACATCCCATTCTAGTTGAAAAAACTCCATTAGATTGGATTTTACAATTACCTAAAGATAAGAATTTTACAATTATTATAGATGACTCACATGGAATTGGTGTATTGGGGAAAGATGGAAATGGGATTGTTTCTGAACTAAAGAAAAACAAATCGCAAAACATTACTACCATCATTCTAGCCTCCTTGGGTAAGGCAATTGGGATTCCTGCGGGAGCTATTCTTGGAAATAAAAAATTTATAGAAAAAATCAAGTCCCTAGCAATTTGGGGCGGTGGCTCTCCCACCCCACCTGCCTACATGTATGCGTACATACAGTCGGAAAAGTTGAGACAACAGCAAAGGACTAAACTACAGTCTAATATAGATTTTTTCAAGAAGAATATTCCCAATATACAAGATTTTACATTTATAAATCAATTACCTGTTTTTAAATACAAAGGTGTTGGTTTGTACGAAAAACTACTTAAAAAAGGAATTTCAATTTCAAAAATCACCTATCCAACGAAATTAGATCCCATAACGGAGAGAATTGTTTTAAGCAGTTTACACCATTATGAAGATATTGAGAAATTAATAAGTATCTAAAAAATGATTACATTTGCTATAAACACATAAATTTGACAAAAATCAGCAAAAAAACATGGAAAGAACGTTGGTTTCAAATCATTTTTGAAGCAGACACCTCCAAAGGTCGAACTTTTGATATCGTTTTGATGATATTGATATTAATTAGTGTCACCGCATTGATACTATCCACTGTCGAGTCATTCAAACCTTATGCAAATGTTTTTGAAATAATAGAATGGTGTGTAACTATCCTATTTTCAGTCGAATATATTTTAAGATTGATTGTATTGAAACGCCCAAGTACGTATATTTTTAGTTTTTGGGGAATTATAGATTTTCTTTCAACTATACCAAAGTATTTATCGTATTTTCTAGGATTTGAGAGTTACTTAACGATACTCAGAACTTTTAGATTGATTCGGATTTTTAGAATTTTAGACTTAGGGCCCTACATTGGTGAATCGCATAATTTATCCAAGGCACTCAAAGCCAGTAAGGAGAAAATTTTTGTATTCTTGTTTTTTGTTTTGGCAATATCTGTCATTTTAGGAACGATAATGTATTGGGTGGAAGGGGCAGAACACGGATTTACAAACATACCAAAAAGTATATATTGGACCATTGTTACGCTCACCACTGTCGGTTATGGAGATATCGCACCACAGACAGGATTAGGGCAATTTATAGCTTCCATTGTCATGATTATGGGTTTCGGAATCATTGCTGTTCCAACAGGAATCGTAACCGCTGAATACACCAAAACGATGTCCAATCGAACAAATACAAAAATGTGTAGGAGCTGTGGCGAAGATGATCATCAAGATGGGGCGAAGTATTGTCATAAATGTGGAGGGGGGATGAGTTAGTGAATGAATTATTGAATTATTGAGTGAATGAATACTAAATATACATGTACAATGAAAATGAATGAGTGAATGGAATAGAGTTACTAATATTTTCTAAATTCTAGCTTTCATTGTTCTTAAATTTTGATTATCTTGTGTCCTTATGAATATATCTACTCAAATTATGAAATTATTTTATACACTATCGTTACTTTTTATTACATCTCTAACTGGATTTTCCCAGAATGAAAAACTTTACAATAGTTTTAACCATTTAAAATCTAATCAAGTTTTTGCTGAAATTGCTCAGTATAAAATTTTGCAACCTGAATGGTATTTGGATTCTACCTATTTTTATTCCTATAAAAATTCAAATTGGAATTTGCATACAAAAATTGTTGCTGGACCCAAGGATGATAGAGGTAATAGTTTAGAACAAACCAAGTTTACGGTTGGTGCTGACTCTGTATGGATGAACAATACGATTTCTAATTTCACTTATCATGAAAATGATATTTTGAGTACTAGTTTGAGAAGAAAATGGAAGAATGAATCTTGGGGAGATACATCTGTTTTTGTTCTTCAAAATGATAAGGGTAATCGCCTTGAATTATACTTAAATATTAACCCAGCTAGAAAAACACTTTCTCAATATAATGATAACGATCAATTAATGGAAGAGTCAGAATATAGACGATCATCGCTTGTCTGGGATAATTTTAGTCGAAAAACCTATAATTATAATTCTGATGATTTACTTTCTTATTTTTTGTATGAAAAATATGAAGATGATGCGTTTGTCAATTTTGAATATGATACGATGATTTATGAAAATGATAAATTATTAAATCAAAAAAGATATACTTGGAGTGTAAATAATCAATGGATTCCTAAATATAATGTAAAATTCACAACAGAAAATGGCAATAATATTACTACAATTCAATCTTGGGATGGGCAACAGTGGGTGAATTTATCAAAAAAAGATGTTTTATACAATGGAGATCTACTTCATGGGACAGAAGATTTTACATGGTCTGATAATGGTTGGGAGAAAGTAAAGCGATTTACCTATATTTATAATGATGATGCCTGGGTAATCGGTACATTGTATGAAAAATGGAATGAATCAACGTCTTCCTACGATAATTTTATTTCAACCACTTACGATAGGTTCGAAAAAAATAAAACAGCATCGCAACTTACACGCATTTGGGATACACAAAATAAACAGTGGAAAAAATCAACACTGGCTCTTTTGTTTTGGACAGAAGAAGATTTTCATGTAGATTCCAAAGATATTATCAATGAAAACAAATATCAGTTATATCCAAACCCTTCTTCTTCGATTATTAATATTAAAGGAGCAACTACAGATTTATCTTCCAAAATTTATTCCATCGATGGTAAATTGATGATGATAACCCATGGAAACCAAATTAAAATATCTGGATTGGCAAATGGAATATATGTTTTAAAAACGGAAGATGGATTTGTCAAAGAATTTGTCAAGGAATAGATATTTTTGAAACTAAAACATATCATATTTAAAAATATTTTCAATTATTTCGTTAAACTTTTCACTAAGAACTCAATGAGAATCAAGTATTGTAAAATAGTTAATATCTTTTTTGTTTTTTATTGAAAAAAATATTGCAATATTCAAAAAAGTGTTTTATATTTGCATTCGCTATTAAGAACAATGGTGCAAATTTAATTTAAAACAAATGAAACATTGAAACGTAATATGCGTTTTTTGTTTTGGAATAGATTGCAAAAAGATGCAATCAAAATAAAAAATTGGTCCGGTAGTTCAGCTGGTTAGAATACATGCCTGTCACGCATGGGGTCGCGGGTTCGAGTCCCGTCCGGACCGCCAATTTATAAAGTCATTTCGTTTGGAATGACTTTTTTTTATGTCTAAAATAAACAATAAATACGCTTCACTTATTCGGATACTTTCGTCATTATGTTTATAATTTCTCCTTCAATTTAATAAAAATGTATTTGTAATTTAAATACAGAACATTACCCAACTAATACTCCGTTAGAAATTAAGCTATAATTTTAAAGAAGCCAATAGCAATACCTTATTATTGAATTTATTTTTTATCAACTTAGCCTATTTTTCAGAGTTCAATTAAAAAAATGATGCTTGATGCAGTCTTCACAGATATTCCACAACATAACCTGCCCCGACTGCGTCTTTCCCTCGAATAAGAAATAATTTGAAGCAAAGTCATCAAAAACGAGTTTTTTCTC
>CAMZLN010000288.1 GCA_947311465.1 uncultured Saprospiraceae bacterium | reverse complement strand
ATGCCCCTGCCTTCCTGCGGTCGGCAGGCAGGTTGATTTGAACAAAATCTTTTTAAAAATATAAACATAAAAACATATGTCCATCTACTTAGTTAAAAATGTACATTTATTTTTTTATAGTTCCATAGGTACTAAAGAATCTCAATTTACGTTGAGAAAATGAAGTTTTGCTCTACCTTTGTAATAAAATGAGAAAAGTATGCTCCTTATTACGCAGTTATTTTTTACTTTGCGCAAGATTTTAAAAATATCCTTTATGAAAAGATTATTATTTATATTTAGTTTGGTGTTTTGTGTTGGAATAATGGAAGCGCAAGATCGTCATTTTACACAGTTTTATAGTGCTTCGACTTACCTTAATCCTGCATTGGCAGGTGGTTTCGGAGGTCGATACAAGATGACTGCAATTTATAGAGATCAATGGAGAAGTGTACTGGACAAGCCGATCAGAACAATGGGAGCTGCGATGGAAGTCAATGTAGATATGGATAAATTAATCCATTCTCGTTTTGATGATAAAATTGGAATTGGTCTGTCTTTTTATTCTGATAAAATTGCGGATGTGGATTTGAATACAACTCAAATGGCACTTTCTCTAGCGTATCACAAAAACTTGGATCAAGATCATCTTCACTACTTGAGTGTTGGCTTTGAAGGAGCACTCGGACAAAAGAATATTAATTATGAAAATTTAACTTTTGAAGACCAATTTGATTGGAAGGAGGGTTATATCCTTAATTCAGGGGAATCATTGCCACAGAATAATTTTTCATTTTTCGATATAGCAGTTGGTCTTAATTATTCCTATTCTCCGCAAAGAAGAGTGGGGTATTTTGTGGGTGGCGCAATGCATCATATCACATCACCACAAGTATCCTTCTTTTATGATGAAGAAAATACAATACAAACAGGTAATAATAAGCTTTTTAGAAAAATTACAATTCACGGGGGATCATTGATACCAGTTTCTTCACAATTAAATATAAGTCCTAGGATTCTACTAACGCAACAAGGGCCACATTCTGAAATTAATGCGGGTGTAAATTTTCAATATAAAATCAAACACCAAGAAGCGACTTCAATCGTTATTGGAAGTTGGGCTAGGTTTGCTCCAAAAGACAATTCTCAGGCAATAGAGTCTATAATTTTGCAAATGGGATTAGCGATTGATCATGTTCAATTTGGCTTTAGTTATGATATTAATTTAGGTCATTTAACTACTTATAACCAAAATCAAGGTGTATTTGAATTTACTTTTGCCTATTTAGGAGAATATGATGATGATACGGTTGTGTGCCCGAAGTTTTAGAAATGAGAGTGTAAATATAAAGTTTGTTTTGAAATCACACATAATCATTACTATCACTCCCCATCATAATCTCTAGAATTTCAAGTCCTTTATCCATGAATTCAACAATATTCTTTGCTGGAAGAATCTTTTTGCGTTGATACAATACAATTTGACTACCATAAACTTCCATGGTCCAATTGAGCTCATTTGAGAATAGCTCCAATAATTCTCGTTTCAAAAAATAATTGGTGTCGGCAAGATTTTTTGTCGTTACGGTATAGGTTTCATCAAAGCTCGGGTACTCTGCATAATCCATTTCTTGATCTTCATCCACAAATAGTTTTGAAAATTTTTGAAATAGATTTTTGGGTTTCATAAGAAATTTTGGTGCTTTTAAATCTTTACACCTTATATATATCACAGTTTGTTTGGTCTGCTCCAACCGATAAAATTTCCCTTTTAAATCAAAAACTGAAACATCAGCTCCCATCCTTTCATCCCAATAATACAAATGGTGGGATATTTTTTTCTCGGAATGATTTTTATACAAATAGGAGCCTGTGAGATTGTACAAATCATCAATTGGCGTGGTTTGCCAATAATCTAAATTGTATTCTTCTGCAATTCTTTTTAATATTTTCCTTCTCCTTGGCGTAAATAATCCCATTTTGTATGCTAAAGTTTGATTTATTTTTTAATGAATTTACCTGTAAAATAGTGATTTTCATTTTGAATGGTTAAAATATATCGACCAGCATTTAGATTATTTAGATTGATGGAAATTTTATGATGTTTTTGAATGTTTTGGGTCTCATTAAAAACAACTCGTCCAAGTAAATCCACTACCTGAATATGAGATTCTCCTGAAATTGTAGATGCTTTAATATTTAAAATATTTTCAACTGGATTTGGATAAATATCTAAAGGTATTGATGTTTTTGAAATATCAGTGGTCGAAACAATGTCTTGTATTTGAAAATCCCAAATTCCACGACCATAGGTTCCAAATCTAATCTTATTTTGATTTTCAATGAATTCTACAGACCAATATATTTGATTTGGACCATTGTTACCACTCATATCATACCACTGGTCATCCGCTACGACGTACACGTATGGAGCGGATTCTGTACCTGCGAATAAAAGGGTTTCATCGTCATTGAAAGCCATGTCATAGACTAGGGTAGCGGGCATACCATTGTCCATACGAGTGAATGTTTTTCCTTGATCAACCGACTTGAAAACGGGCGGATTAGAATATCCTGAACCTGCCATATAAACCACATTGCTATCTATTTTTGATGGTAAAATTACACTTCCATATAAGTAATGTGATCCTGGAATTGGATCTTCACTTTGTGTAAATGTTTGTCCTCTATCATTGGAATAGAAAAACAATGAATTATTGGTGGAAACGTAAATCACAGCTGGATTGAAAGGAGATACGGCAATGGCAGAGATTTCACTCCCTGCAAATTCAATAAAGTTGAAAGGTAAATCACTTATTTCTACTTCTCCAGAATTAAGGTTTTTTATTTTTAATTTTATAATAAAAGAACCCAATCCACCTGTTGAACTTCCTCCTGCGAGATAAACCGCATTTTCATTCGGTACTGCTGTCATAGGTGGAATCCACACCGTTTCATTTGACGATTCTAGATTATAATCGTACTGGCTTCCTTGATTATTCGTTGCAGAAATTGATCCGCCAGGATAGACTTTCCAAACGATTGAGTTGTCATCCGTCAATACAATATGTCCATAATCACCAGAAATCGTTTGTTCAAATTCTATTGGTTCTTTTGGATTTGAAGTATTGGAAAATCCTTTTTGAAAACCTTGGTCTTGTGCTCCGGCATAGATGATTTCTTCATTTGGATTGGAATAATCCGTTACTACATCATAATATTGACTTACATTTAGATTTTTTAGCGATAAATTTTGAACGGTTTTTAGTCCATCATAGGAAATATTCAGTCCGCCGTGATTAGAAATTAAAATAAATCTTTCTCCTGATGAAGTTTCGTATTCATGAAAAGCCATGATATCTGCATGTAAATATTTATCAACATCATCATAGTATTCCCACCAATTATTTACCTTTTCCCACACGGTTGGAATAGCAGTAGTTTTGAAACACTCTATGGAGCCACTAAAACGGTTATTCGCATTATATTTACTTACATACATGCCAACATCCCAAGGAGTATCGGGTATTTTTCCGTTTTTCTTCCATGAAATGCCGTTGTCAGTTGATTTGTACACTGTATTTGAACTAGAATATGTTAGTAATGTGAGTTGATCGTCTACAAATGTCCCCGAGAGAGAAATTCTTCCCATCTCTTCCGAAATTCCTGGCAAGTTAGAAATGAATTCTAGTGAATCAGTTTCAATATCTAATTTAGAAATTTCTTTCCCCGAAAAGGCGGTTAACACATATAAACTATTGGTATTGTGTGGTTTACAAAGATCTACTTTTTTTTCATCATAACTTTCAAAAGTATGTATTACAGAAAAGGTTTCTCCATTATCAATTGATTTATACAATAGCAAGTTATCCCAATAATCAGGTTTAGACACAAGATAAATAATAGTTTTTCCATCGTTTTCAATGACAACAGGGCTAAAGGATAAGGCGTATGGTGTTTTAATTTCCACACCCGTGGATGCCGTCCAAGTTTTACCATCGTCATCAGAAAAATAGGGCATTTTATTGCTTAAAGCGACCATTCTTCGTCCTGAATTCATTGGTATGAATTTCAATAATCCATGATCAAATTTCATTTTATCATTGACAACTTCCCAATGTGAGCCATCTAGTTTTCCTTTGAAAATGGAGCCACCTGCACTAATTAGGAATAAATCGTTGGTGGCAGGATCAAATTCTACATCAAATACACTTCCCGCTTGATTGGAACTACCCCGTTCATACCATGTACCTACGAGTTTGCCATCTGCAATATTTTCTTGTTCTCCACGGAGATTAGAATTATTTAGAATACTTCTTTTTTGTTTTTGAATGGCATATTTTGCTTCAAAATTACGCCAATTGACATTTGGAGCAGACTGATGCATGGCTGCTTTCCACTTGGTTTTCAATGTGTGATTCTCATTTTCTTCTCCTTCTCTTACTACTTCGGTTTTTCCATTGGTAGGTAAAGGATGATTTTTTGAATTGGAATGATTACAACTAAATTGAAATATTGATAAGAATAATATGGTAAAATACAAGGAAGCTTTCATATAACTGAACGGGCATTTTGTGAAATAATATCCAAATTGCGAAAAACTTTAGAAAATTGGAAGTATTTATACATATTTATCCATTTCAAGGATTTCCCTACGCCATAAACTCCCAAGCCGTACGATAAATCCCATCCTTATCAACATAATCTAAAAATTGAGTATAGAATTTATCATTACCAATGGTGGCACTATCTCCAATCACTACCAAAAGTTTTTTCGCACGTGTCATAGCCACATTCATACGCCGATAATCCTTCAGAAAGCCAATTTCCCTTTTTGGATTGGATCGAACTAGAGATATATAAATCACATCTTTTTCTTGACCTTGAAATGAATCAATAGTAGCAATCGAAATGGGCAAATCTTTCAATTTTTCATCTGATCGGAATGCTTTTTTCAAGGTGATAACTTGTTCTTGATAAGGAGAAATAATGCCAATTGATGGAAGGTCAGTATCTTTCATTTCATCCAATAATTGATATAGATGCTCAAAAAGAATCATTTGTTCTCCAGGATTACTTCTACTTTTATACTTTTCATCAAAAACTTCTTCAAAATCACAACCCGCTGTATCTACAAATTCTAAACTATGGTGTTCTCCATAAGAAAGATGATGATTTTCAACCGAAGCATCTGCTTTCAATTCATTATTATAAAAATATTGATTAGAGAAACCCATAATGACATTGTGCATTCGATACTGTGTTGTCAAAAGATTAACTTGCGGAAAATCATTAATCAATCGTTCCATAAGCGTGACTGAAAAACCTTTTTTATTGGCTTCGTATGATTTTACAGTAGGCGGTAATTGGTATGGATCTCCTGCCAAAACAAACTTATCTGCCTTCAAAATTGGAATCCAAGTTGCAGGTTCTAATGCCTGAGCCGCTTCATCAATAAACACGGTTTTAAAATGATATTTGCTTAATATTTTAGAAGAAGATCCTACTAAAGTACAAGTAATTACATCGGCACTATCCAATATTTGACTGATAATCTTTGATTCCAAATCATTGGCCCAAGCTTCTAAATCTTTTGCTTCTTGATAGGCTTCACGTCGAGCGTTATATTCAGATTTTCCAAAATTTCGTTTATATTTTTGAGCCTTTCTTCGCGCTTGAGCAGCTTTTATTTTTATTTTTTTAATATTTTTACTTTCAGGATGATTGGATAATCTTCCATCAAGAGATTTGTCAATAATAGACTCATCTAATCGAGAAATATTCCCTAATCTTACTACGTTAAGACCGATTTCTGAAAGTTTGACCGTCAGCAAATCTACTGCTGTATTCGAAGGGGCACAAACCAATGATTGTCGTTCTTTTTCAATCGTAAATTTGATAGCTTGGACTAGGGTAGTGGTCTTTCCCGTTCCAGGAGGCCCGTGAATAATGGCAAAATCTGTGGCAGCTAAAATATTGTTCACTGCTAGATTTTGAGATGAATTTAACTGTGGCAATTTTATATCATAACTCTTTTGAAAATAAGGAGCTGTTTTGCCAAATACCACATTTTTTAACTCTAAAATTCGATTTGCAGATGCTTTAATTACTGTATTCAAGGCGGTTTGCATCTCAGAATAGGTCCTTTCATCAAAAAGTAAATCGACTGCTAGTTGCCCAAAACTTAACCAATCGGGTAAATCTTTTGAATGCAAAATGATTTTCATCTTACGACTGTTGATATAATGGATTGTACCCGAACAAGATGGGGTTTTTACCCCTGCCGTCAAAGTAGAAAATCCTATTATTTTCCCAGCTCTCAACCTGTGTGGACCTTCATTGTTCCTTTGTACAATCACAAATGCACGCTCCCCATAAGTATAGCCACTTTTGATAACTTCAAGCGGATACCAAGTAAATCCATTGGCAATTCTCTCTTTTATTGGAGTATTTAGTACTTCATCTTGGAAGAATTTTAGTTCTTCTTGTTTTTCTAATTCAACAAGGGTTTTGAGATGATTAAGTCTTGAAAATGGCATGTGTTAAAATTGAGATGCAAAGATGGGTTTTTTTATTGAGACTAAGAAATTGATTTTATCCGATATTGTTATAAACTCATCCCAATTATAAAACTATTTTCAAGAATGAATGTTCTTATTCTTTAAGTAAGGAATTGTGTAGAAATAAATGTTCAGAATTAAGTTGTTGAACTATAGAGCAAATGAATCATCGAATGCTGTTTTTACATCGTGGCTGGATAGTTGAATAAAATTTCTTAAAAGAATTGAATCAAAATTAATGGATTGTGAAAAGGATAAAAAAATAAATTTTAAGACTATAATGTCCTTAGAAAGAGAGCGTGGCAAGGAAAAAACTGTTTGAGGAACGAGTTTTTTTGCCTGCCTTCCTTGCGGTCAGCAGGCAGGCCTAGAGTTTTTTGTTTCTTTTTGTGCCTGCCTACCATTTTGGTAGGGCAATGACAAAAAGAAAGCCGCCGGCAGGCATATCAGGATAGTTTTTATCTCAAGTTTTTTAACAGATTATTGAAGTGTGCAAAATCGAACAAAATGCCAAACCAACAAAAAAAGTGGGTCTATCTCATTGGATTAGCCATCATTTGGGGATCTTCGTTTATCTTGATGAAACGTGGATTAGTAGGTTTAAACGCCTATCAACTTGGTGCGTTACGCATTAGTTTGACTGCAATTTTTCTATTTATTTATGATTTTAAAAGCATTTTTGATATTCCCAAAGACAAATGGAAATGGGTACTTGTAACATCGATATTAAGTACTTTTATTCCTGTCTTTTTATTTGCGATTGCACAAACAAAAATTAACAGTTCCGTAGTTTCTATTCTCAATTCCCTAGTTCCCGTTTTTGCAATGGTAGTTGGAGTTGTTTTTTTTAATTCCAAAATTGTAAAAAAGCAAATATTTGGTGTTTTAATAGGACTTATTGGTACAGTAATCTTAATATTGAGTCGTTCTGAGTTGGGTGGGAATCAAAATTCTTTATATGGATTATTGGTGATCATCGGAAGTTTGGGATATGCTATGAATATCAATATTTTAAAACATTTCTTGCGTGATGTTGGTGCAGTTTCAATCACTGTTGGAAATTTTTCATTATTGATTTTTCCATCTATAGTAATTCTCTATTTTACATCTTTCTTCACAGTAGATACTTTAAGCGATCCAATCGTTCAAAAATCTATTGGTTATGTAGCTATTTTATCCTTGTTTGGAACCGCAATTGCCAAGATTGTTTTTAATCAATTGATAAAAATATCATCTCCAGTATTTTCTGCTTCTGTCACCTATTTGATACCGATTGTTGCCGTTATTTGGGGTATATTTGATGGGGAAACTTTCAATTTGAATCAAGTATTTGGAGCTTTGGCGATTATGCTTGGAATTTATTTGGTGAATCGAAAGGGTGTGAAATCTTAATTTATGACGCTTGTTTGTGCAATACTCCGTTAACACTATAAAAGTTAAACAAATTTGTTATTTTTGCAATATGATCTTTTGAAAAAAAATGATTTCACAAAAACAAATTCAAAAACGCATGAAGTACACACTATTATTTTTCTTTTTTTCTTTTTCAATATTTGCAAATGCCAATCAAGTTGTCTTTTCAGGGAATATCGACCATCCAAATTCTGAAAGTGTAAATATCTTGATTCAAATCAATGACTTGACAAGAGAGCAAATCAAATATTCTGCAAAGTTGAACGAAAACAATGAGTTTTTGATTTCTGTGGATATAAAAAATTATCAAATAGCATATTTTGAAGTTGCTGAAATGTTGATTCCATTTTTTGTGCACCCACTTTCCAAAAGTGTGAATCTTCGTTTGGATGAAGATCAACCCAATTCTTATTATTTCAGTGGAGATAATGAAGCGGATAATAATTTTTATAAACGATTTCGGACTACCGACTTACCTCATCATTTTTCAAAATCATTTAAAAAAGGATATTTAACTACTAAGATTGACAGTGTGATTTATTATCAAGCAACTGGATATATGGAGCAAGATTATTTTCAAGTAATCAAGGAGCAATTTCAATATCAAAAAAGAAGTATTTTAAATCAAAAGGCTATCAGTTTTCCTGCTAGGCAGTTTTTTAATAAATTGGCAAGTTGGCATTATGAAACCAATAAATTTGTGTATTTTATTTTAAATAAGGATAGGTACAATGGGGACCAACTGAGAAATGTATGGCTGAAATATCAATTATTGCAAGATTCAGATGTAAATGATGAGAAGTATTTGGCTTTTGAAGAATACAGTAATATGGTCACAGCTTTTATGCATTATTTGAATTTGGAAACGCCCGTGAAAGGGGAAGGATTGGATTATTATCGTTTTATAAATCGAAATTTGAGCAATAAAACTAAGTTTTATATGATGAGCCTTTTGATGAAAAACGCCTATTTGAATGGTGCTTCGGAAGTGGTTCAAAAAAAGTTTAAAGAGTTCAAACGTTTCAATCAATATCCTGAATTTACAACTAGTCTTGAGTCTGTATTTGGTGGTGAAATGCAATTTATTGAGCAAAAGGCAATCCCAAATTTTAATTTTGTCAATGAAATGGGGGCAAAGCAGAATTTAAGTATGTTTGAAGGAAAACCCGTTTATATCAGTTTTTGGGCGAGTTGGTGTGGTCCGTGTTTGCAAAACTTTAAAGAAACTATTGAAATTAGAAAGGAAATGGAAAAGATGGGCGTAGTTTTTCTGAATGTAAACTTAGATGATGCTGAAAGCAATTGGCGTGAAACCTTACCAAAATATGAAATTGTCGGAACCAATGTATATGGCAAAGGATTTAAGGATTTTCAAAAAGTAATAAAAATCTCTGCTTTGCCGCATCACATTATAAAAGATAAATATAATCGAGAAGTATTCTTATCTTCCGAAAAATTAGCGGAATGTAAAGAAGATTTTGTAAAATTATTAAACCAATGATAGAAAAAATCACATTAGGTGGGGGGTGTTTCTGGTGTATTGAAACACTTTTTAAACGAGTGAAGGGCGTAGTGAAAGTTACATCTGGATATTCGGGGGGACGTATAAAAAACCCTTGTTACAGAGAAGTTTGTCAAAAGACAACGGGACATATTGAAGTGGTTGAAGTTCAATTTGACAATGATATTGTTCATTTGGAGCAAATATTAGAAATGTTTTGGCATTTGCATGATCCCACACAAGTGGATGGGCAAGGTAAAGACATCGGGCCGCAGTATATGTCTGCTGTGTTTTGTGATACTGAAAGTCAATTGAATATTGCCATTCAATCAAAGGAAGAAGCTGAAAATGATAAAATTTGGGATCAACCTTTCATTACTAAAATAGAGTTAATTAAGAATTTCTATCCTGCGGAAAAAGAACACGACGATTATTATGATAGAGTGGGTAGTGAAAATCCATACTGTACTTTCGTAATATCCCCAAAGGTTGCAAAATTGCAAAAACTATTCAAAAAAGATTTAAAATAATGATAAGATTTAAAAGTTATTTTTTTGTAATGATATTGACTGTGTTGTGGTCTTGTGGGGGCGGAGAAAAACCAACCAATGATAATAATTCTAAATCAATTTTCAAATACAATCAAGATGTTGCAGTTACTTCTTTGGATCCTGCATTTGCAAAAATGCAAAGCAATATTTGGGCAGTAGATCATTTATTCAATCGATTGGTGGAATTGGATGACAATCTTAATATCATTCCTGCAATCGCTAAATCTTGGAAAGTTTCTGATGATGGATTGGTTTATACTTTTGAAATTAGAAATGATGTATTTTTTCATGATGATGCCGTTTTTGCGGGTGGAAAAGGTAGAAAAGTGACTGCAAATGATATAAAATATAGCTACGAACGACTTTTAGATCCTAAAACGGGGTCGCCAGGAACATGGGTTTTTACGGGGAAATTGGGAAATAATCCATTTAAGGTTGTAGATGAGCATACTTTTCAATTAACACTTTCCAAACCATTTCGTCCCATGTTGGGGATTTTATCGATGCATTATTTGTCAATTATTCCTAAAGAAGCCATTGATAAATATGGGAAAGAATTTCGTAGTCACCCCGTAGGTACAGGTCCATTTAAATTTAAAAAATGGTTGGAAAATCAATCCTTATTTTTAACAAAGAACGACAATTATTTTGAAAAAGGGCTTCCTTATTTAGATGCGATTAAAGTGAGTTTTATAGGAGATAAAAAAACGGCATTTTTAGAATTTATGAGTGGGAAATTGGATTTCTTAGCAGGAATAGAATCTTCATTTGTAAACGAGCTTTTGCAATCTGATGGAAGTTTGAAACCTGATTTAGCTGCAAAATTTAATTTTCAAAAGAATCCATTTCTAAATTCAGAATATTTAGGGATTCGTATGAAAATGCAGGACAAATCTCCTTTAAAAAAGAAAAAAGTACGTCAAGCCTTAAATTTTGCGATTGATAGAAATCAAATGTTGAAAAGTTTAAGGAATAGCGTAGGGAAACCCGCAATTTCTGGATTTACACCCATCGGACTTCCTTCTTATAGTGCTGAAAAAGTGAAGGGATACAATTTTAATCCCGATAAAGCTTCCAAATTATTAGCCGAGGCAGGTTATCCAAATGGGAAAAATTTTCCAGAAATAAAACTTCAAACCACCAAGAGTTATTTAGATATATGTACATTTATCACTCGCCAATGGACTGATATTGGAATTAAAGTACAAATTGATGTTGTAGAACCCGCTACTTTGCGAAATATGATGAGCAAAGAGCAAGTTCCATTTTTTCGAGGTTCATGGATTGCAGATTATCCTGATGCGGAAAACTTTTTTAGTGTCTTTTATGGCAAACAACCTGCTCCACCGAATTATACAAGATTTAATAATAGCAAATTCGATGCATTTTATGAAGCAGCTGTGAAGGAAAATGATGAGGCAAAAAGATATGCCCTTTATCAAAAAATGGATCAAATTTTAGTGGAAGAAGCACCTGTTATATTTTTGTTTTATGATGAGACCGCTCAGTTTTCAGGGAAAAATATTTCTGGATTGAGTTCCAATGCATTTAATTTATTGAAATTGAAAAATGTTAAGAAAGAGCGTTCTTAATTACACTTCACAAGCATCTCCCATACAATTGGGCTTGATTTCGGGTTCTTTCATAATTCCAATTTTTACAAAAGCCTGGTATATTTTGCAACCAATACAAATTCCAAAAGAAGCTTCAGAAAACAATAATATCAGGCAAATTATACATAAAAGACAAACACTTTCAAACATGGTTGGATCAGTCTGAAGTTTTAACGACAAGCCAAATATCACAGTAGAAAGTCCCAATCCCAAACTCCATGCGAACCGTTTTTGAATAGCACCAATATAAATGGGCGTTTGGTTTCTCACAATCAACCTTGCAAGTAAATATGTGGGCGCAAAATTGGCATTGATGAAAATACCTATTATAAAATTGATGGCTAAAAATCCAGAAATATATGGAACCACTTCATAACGATTCAAAACAAAACCATTGATCGATGCCACTAATCCTAACAAAAACATGATTCCAGCACTGGCTCGAATTGCTCTTTCATCCAAAACTCTAAATCCTATTCCTTCAATTGTATTGCCAAATGCCATAATTTTATTTTTAATGTTCACTCAATAAACGTTTGAATCGCAAATTAGTTCTAACCATTGAAAACCACTTTCCCAGTCGGAATAGCCTCAATCAATCTTTGAGTATAATCCTGTTTTGGATGATAATATACTTCATCGGCATCACCGATCTCTACAATTTCACCATCATTCATAACCATTATTCGATCTGAAATGAATTTTACAACCGATAAATCGTGAGAAATGAAGATATATGTCAACTCATATTTCTCACGCAATTCCATCAATAAATTTAAAACTTGTGCTTGAACAGAAACGTCTAATGCAGAGACAGATTCATCACAAATAATAAATTTAGGATTCATAGCCAAAGCTCTAGCGATACAGATTCGCTGTCGTTGTCCACCTGAAAACTCATGGGGATAACGGTTGAACTGATCCGCCTTAAGACTCACAGTTTCAAGTAATTCTACTACCTTGTCTCTGCGAATACTATCATTTTCCAATATAGAATGTACTTGCATGGGTTCCAAAATAGCATTTCCAATAGTCATTCTAGGATTTAACGAAGAAAAAGGATCCTGAAAAATAATTTGGATATCTTTTCGCAAAGGTCGCATTTCTTTTTCAGACAAGGCCATTAAGTCAATTCCATTGTAAAGAACTTCTCCAGAAATCGCCTGATTTAATTTTACAATCGTTCTTCCCAAGGTTGTTTTTCCACAACCAGACTCACCTACTAAACCCAATGTTTCTCCCTTGAAAACATCAAAACTCACATCATTAACAGCTTTTAAATAAGCCTTTGGCTTTCCGAAAAGAGATTTCTCAGTAGGAAACCAAGTATTTAAATTTTTAACTTCAAGCACTTTTTCTCCAGTATAAATTTTTTGATGGCGTTGTTGTAGATCTTCAGGAGTGACTTTTAATCGATCAATTAAAGTGGTTGTGTTTTTAACCTTTTCAGTAATAATTCGATTTCCATTTTCATCAAACGACTCATCCATGAAATCAGAAACAATGGGCAATCGTTTCAAACGATAATCCAAAGGCGGACGACAAGCCAAAAGTCCTTTTGTATATGGATGTTTTGGTTGAAGGAAAATTTCTTGCACACTTCCTTGCTCCACAATCTTACCTTTATACATCACAATCACATGATCCGCAATTTCAGCAATCACACCTAAATCATGGGTGATAAATAAAATTGAAGCATCTATTTCTTTTTTTAGCTGCTCAATCAATTTCAAGATTGTTTTTTGAACGGTAACATCTAGTGCTGTGGTCGGCTCATCAGCAATTAAGATATCGGGTTGGCAAGACATTGCCATTGCAATCATAACTCTTTGCTTTTGCCCTCCCGAGATTTCGTGAGGATACGCCTTGTAAATTCGCTCTGGATTGGGTAATTCCACTTTTTCAAATAAAGCAATTGTTTTTGCCTTGGCATCTTTCCTAGATAGTTTTTGATGCAACATAATGGCTTCATCCACTTGATAACCACATCTAAAAACAGGATTTAGAGATGTCATTGGCTCTTGAAAAATCATCGCAATATTATTTCCACGATAAGAACGCATCTTATTTTCAGATATTTCCAATAGCTCAATTGGAGATTCTCCCTTTGGATAATATGTAATCGAACCACTTACGATTTCACCAGGTGGCTCTTGAATCAATCTCATAATAGAAAGTGAAGTCACCGATTTTCCAGAACCCGACTCCCCAACGATACCTATAGTTTGACCACGATAAATGGTAAAACTAATATCATCTACTGCTTTTACAATTCCATCTTCAGTGGTGAATTGAGTACATAAATTTTTAATCTCTAAAAGTTTCTCTTGCTCCATATTTATGCTTAAGGTTCAATGATAATTTACCATATTTTTATAAGGAAAATTGTCTAAGAACGAAATTAAAAGACTTTTTTATCAATTGAAGATATAAATTAGTGTAAAATTAGGGATACTTCAATCATAAACGTTATCTTAGCGTAAGATATATAAAATCTCCTTATTCCTATTTTTTTTCTTAAAAATATTTTTATGTTTAATTATTTACGTAATACTTTAATTTTATGCTTGGTTTTAGTTTTTCAACTAACTTTTGCGACTTCCTATTTTGTTTCTGTCAATGGAAATGATAATCCAACTTTTGTTGCAAGTCCCAATGAGGTGGACATGGATTTACAAAATAGAGTAAATAATGGAATTGTAGATGGTGGCGCAGATGAGCGTACAGTTTCAGCGAATCCGAATGCTGCAAGTCAAGAAATGACATTGAAAGGTACTTGGGATAATCAAAATTCATCAACATCAGGAGTGAAATACAATGATGTTTGGGGATATGTAGATTGTCAAGGCAACGAATATGCAATTCTTGGATCACCCGATCATGTACACTTTATTGATGTTACAAATCCAAACCAACTGAATGAAGTGAAAAGATTTACTCCAGGAGCAACTACTATTTGGAGAGATTTTAAAACTTATCAAACTTTTGCCTATGGTGTAGCAGATCAAGGAAATGAAGGACTTTTGGTTTTTGATTTAACAAATATTTCAAATGGAAGTGTGACGATGGTCAATCAAATTACTGCTGATTTTACTAGATGTCATAATGTATATATTGATGAAGCATTTGGTAGGTTATATATTGTCGGCTCTAATGATGGAGGAAGTGATGTAATTGTTTATGATATCGCTACTGACCCCGCAAATCCAGTGAAAATTGCAAGTCCTTCATTGTCACAAGGAGGATATATTCATGATGCTTATGTCAAAAATAATATCCTTTATGGATCACATGGATACAATGGGTTTCATATTTGGAATTTCGCAAACCCAAGTAATCCAAGCCATATAGCTAGCGTTCAAACAAACGGATATAATCACAGCAATTGGGTTTCTGAAGATGGTAATTATGCTTTTGTGGCAGAAGAAGTACCTTCAGGTTTACCTATGTTAACAATTGATATTTCAAATATGATGATGGATGATATTGAAATTGTTAAAGAATTTAAAGATCCTTTATTGGCTCCCGCACACGTAAATAACACACCACACAACCCGTATGTGCGTGGCAATTATTTGATTACATCTTATTATGAAGATGGTGTTCAGATTCATGATATTTCAGACCCTTTAAATCCTGTTTTAGTAGCGCATTATGATACTTACCTTAATAACAATTACAATGGAACCATAGGTAACTGGGGTGTTTACCCTTATTTACCATCTGGAAATATCATCGCATCTGACACGAAAAATGGCCTTTTTATACTGAAAGCAGATAATATTACACTATCTACCATTCAAGCTCCCACTGCTCCAATTACAGAAATCGGTGCAGAAGGTGGAAACAATATGTGTTTTGGTAGTGCGAAAGAATTAATAGCAACACAAGGAGCGGACAGCTTTGTTTGGTATAGAAATGGCGAAGAAATAAACACAACACTCAATAATTCAATCACTATTTCTGAAGCAGGAGATTATTATGTAGTTGGATTCTCTGGATATTGTTCGACAGAATCTTCTACAATTGAAATTACAGCTTCTGCTGAAATAGATTTAAGTATTACCGCTTCTTTGGGAGATCAATTTTGTGCAAACGAAATGAATACTTTAACAGCAACTGCCGGATATGATTATGTATGGTCCAATGATGGAACTACTCAAACCATTGACGTACAAGAGTCGGGTGTATATACCGTAACGGTTACCGACGATAATGGATGTACACAAGTTGAAGAAATTCAAGTTAATGTCTTGGATACCCCAATCGCCACAATTGAAGAGACTAATTTAGTGATTTGCTCAGGTGAGTCTACAATTCTTTCAGCTACTGGCGGAGATTCATATCTATGGTCAAATGGTGATACATCTAGTAGCATTGAAGTGAATGAAGCTGGAAATTACTCGGTAACAGTGACTCTAGAAAATGGTTGTAGTGATGTAAGTGAAATAACAATTACTGATGGTGGAAATCTTAATCCTATTATAGAATCAACAAATGGACAACAAATTTGTGAAGGAACTTCTACTGAATTAATCGTTTCTGAAGCAACTGCTTATCTTTGGGAAGATGGAACAAAGACCCAATCTATTACAGTAGATCAAGAAGGTCTATATATGGTTACTGTTACGAATGAAGTCGGATGTACATCTACTGCTCAAATTCAAGTTGGTATTTTAGATGGACCTAACGGACAAATTTCAGGATCATCATCTCTTTGTAATAATAGCAATATAGAACTTACCGCAACAGGAGGCTCGTATCTATGGAATACATCTGAAACAACAGATAAGATTACTATTTCTGAAGCAGGTACTTATACGGTAACAGTTACAAATGACAACGGTTGTACACAAGTAATTGAACATATCGTCACAAATTCACCCAACTTGTCACCTACCATATCGGCTAACCCTGATGTGATTTGTACAGGAGAATCAACTGTCTTAACTGCAACGGGTGGAACAATTTTCGAATGGAGTACTGAAGCAACTACGCAAGAAATTACAGTAGATGCTGGCAATTATTCCGTTACAGTGACTGATGAAAACGGCTGTAGTGGATCAACTGATATTAACATTATGGAAATTAGTTTTGATTTTGAAATATCTGGTGACCTTAGTTTATGTAGTGGTACAGAAGGACAATTATCTGCTTCAGATGGAGCACAGTGGAATTGGAGCAATGGACAATCCACTCAAACAATCAATATTACTGAATCAGGAACATATTCTGTAACTGCTACCAGTTCTGATGGATGTACAGCAACACAAACTGTGACCGTAGAACAAGGCAGCATTGAAGGTGTAGAAATTACTTCAAATAATGGAAATATTATATGTATGGGTCAATCCGCCATCTCACTTACCGCCAATCCTCCTGCAATGACTTACAATTGGAGCAATGGAGCTACCACGCAAAGCATTGATGTTACAAATCCAGGTGAATATGCTGTAACGGTTACCAATCAAGATGGATGTTCAGGGCAATCAACTTTTGTGATAGAAGGAAGTAATTTTTCAGTTGACATTGAAGGTGATTTAAGTATTTGTGAATCAAGTATGCTTACTGCTACTGATGGTGAAACATGGATTTGGAGTACAGGAGCGACTACACAATCTATTACAATAACAGAACCCGGTGATTATACCGTTGAAGCAACAGACAAAGGTTGTCTTTCATCAAAAACAGTTACTGTTGTAGAAGGAGAAAGTTTATCCCCAGAAATTGCTTCCGAAGAAGTATCTTGTAACGAAGTCGCATTAACCGTAGTCCAAGATTATGAAAATTATTCATGGAGCAATGGAGCAACTTCTCAACAAATTACAGTTACAACATCAGGAGTTTATACCGTGACGGTGACAAATGCAAGCGGCTGCACAGGCATAAATGAAATAGAAGTGCAAATAGAAGGAATTAATGCTCAAATAGATGGAGCCTCTAAATTTTGTAGAAATACATCAACCACACTAACCGCAACGGGTGGCAATAGCTATCTTTGGAATACGGAAGAAACAACTAGCACAATCGAAGTATCCAATCCAGGAATCTATATCGTAACGGTTACAGACGAAAACGGTTGTAGCGGTGTAGCAGATTTTGTTGTTGAATATTTCCCAAATACGGAAGTAGTAATTACGACCAATGATGTTCTTTTGTGTGAAGGAAATACTGTAAATTTATCGACATCAGGAGAGTCATTTATCTGGAATACAGGTGCTGAAACTGAAAATATTGATGTTACAGAATCAGGTGTTTATTCAGTAATAGTTACAGACGAAAATGGCTGTACCAATGAAAATGAGATAGAAATTACCTTTAATCCATTGCCACAAGGAACAATTGTTTCATCCAATGGTTTTGAAATATGTCCTGGTACATCTACTACTTTGAGTATTGAAAGTGAGCAAGAAGTAGGCGTAACTTGGTATCTATCAAATGAAAATCTTGGTAACACATCTGAAATAGAAACGGACAATGCTGGAACGTACACTGCGGAAATAACGATGAATGGTTGTCCAAATGAAACAGAATCTGTGGAATTGACACTTTTTGATCCAATCGTTCCTGTAATTACAGAAGAAGGAAACACGTTATCTTCAACATCCGCAACTTCCTACCAATGGTTCTTTAATGATATTGAAATTGGAGATCAATCTGGACAAACAATGATCCCAATTATTTCAGGAGATTATTATGTGGTTACTGTTGATGAAAATGGTTGTAAATCACAATCAAATACGATTGCAGTTGTAATTTCTAGTTTAAATGATATTGAATGGATTTCAAATACAAAATTATATCCAAATCCAACAGATAATAATATCAATCTTTTTATAGAATCTACTCTGAAACAAAATGTAAATATTCAAATCAAGAATATTTTAGGACAGACTTTCCTACAGGATGAAATTGTTATTTTAGCAAGTGGAAACAACTTCAAATTCAATACAAGTACTTATCCTTCTGGAATGTACTTTTTAGAGATTGAATCAGATGGTCATGTGGAAGTTATGAAATTTGTGGTGGAGAGATAGAATTGATAAGTAAGAATATAAAATAAGGAGTCGCCATCATGGTGGCTCTTTTTTTTTGTAAAAAACTATGGTTATTTTGACACGATTCCTTAACGAAATAAATTTCATCGGACTACACTGCGGCATTATGCAAAATTTCCACCTTTTGTCACGCACTCATAATCAAATTAGTGACCATGAGAATTGATAGTTTATTCTACATCCCCTTCCAAAATCCGAAAAAATCTCTCAAAATTTCATCTCGTATCCTGCGAAATTCATGTAAAATTTCATTTTCAGAACCAACGGCATCCGCAGGATCATCAAATCCAATATGTAAATGATTATTAACTTTGCCAGTAAAGATAGGGCATGATTCTTTCGCACCACCGCAAACAGTAATAACATAATCAAATGTTTCATTTATAAATTCATCTACATGTTTTGGATAATTTTTGCTTAAATCAACATTCAATTCTTTCATCACTTGTACTGCCTTCGGATGCACTTTATCGCTAGGAGCTGTACCGGCCGAGTAAACACGAAAATTTTCATCAAAAGCTTTCAAAAAGCCTTCAGCCATTTGGCTACGACAACTGTTTCCTGTACATAAAATTAATATTTTCATTTACTATTTAATTTTCTCAAAGTTATAACCTACTTTTTCAACGATATACGCATTTTTATATCCAGCAGCTTTGATAGCTGGCAAATTTGCTTGTGCCTGTTGAATTGTAGAAAAACTACCAATATATTTTATTTTCCACGCCCCCTTCTGTTCTGTTTCAATTTGTCCAATATTTGAAATTTTACTTGGATCAAACCACTTTAAACTTTTATAAGCTGCCAACCGAATATAGTAAGCACCAGCAGATTTTGGAACTGTAGGTGATTCTACTGATGTTACTTTAGGAAAGTATGTATCTTTTACAATAAAAGAATCAAAACCTTTCTTTTTGACCTTCTTTTGCGCAGCCAAAGCACTAGTTTTGTCTGGAAAAGGGCCTAATCTTACTTTTTTATATTTACCCTGTTCTAGAATATATATTTCGTTTATAGAAGCCAATTTTCCATATTTCCCCATATTTACAATACTCTTCTTCGGTATCGCTGCCAACTGTACAGCATATCCTTGTTGTCCTACATTATTTGTTGACGGACGGGTTGTTGGAGTTTCAGGTGATGGTGAAGACGTTACTGGAGATCCGCCACTTTCTAAAACAATTGCTGCCAACTTTAAGGTGTTTTTATTATTTTTGGAAGGAATAAAATTGATAGTCCTAGATAAAAATCCTTCTTTTTTTACAGTGATTTCATATTTGTCAAAAGTAATTGGAAAAGAATAATTCCCACCCAAATCAGTTGAGACTACTTGCATTTCGCCTGTTTTTTTATTCACTGCCATTACTTGAGCTTTGGAAAGTCCAATTCCACGTCCATCTTTGACAATACCTTGTGCAAACGACTGAGAAACACCTTTCATGACAATCTGAACACTGCCCCCACTTGGCGGCAGAGATGTAGTAACTGTTTCAAAACCAATTTTAGAAAAAACAATATTACAACTTGGAGCGCCTGAAAGATTCACGTTATATTTTCCGTTTGAATCTGTTTTTCCTACAGATTTGGAACAAGGACCAAAATCAATAAGTACATTTTTTAACGGCTTTGCATTTTCATCCGTTACCGCAAATTCTATGGGTTTATTGTCTGCCAAAACACGATATAAGTCTGTCTTTCCGTTACCACCTTTTCGATTTGACGCCAGATATCCAATATTTCGATTGCCATCAAAAATAAATCCATAATCATCATTAGATGAATTTATTCCCCATCCAAGGCTATATAATTTACCCCAAGCATTCACATTTCCTACAATTCTAAACACATCCATTCCACCAAATCCAAAATGCCAATCCGATGAGAAGAACAAACTTGCCCCATCATGAAATGGAGTAATTTCATTCCCTGGAGTATTAATAGGTGTACCTAGATTTTCGGGATGCTGCCAAACACCATTTACTTTTTGAGATGCATATATATCATATCCGCCCAAGCCGTCTGGTCGATTTGACGAGAAAAATAGGGTGTTTCCATCTTTCGAGAAATTTGGAAAACCCACAGAATAGGAATTACTATTATAAGGAAATGCTTTCTCATTTTGCCATGTACCATTTGGTAGTACTTCTGCAATAAATATACTCATTTCTGTTCCTGGAACGGTGTGTTTCAATCCTTCTTTGAAATTATTTTTCGTATAGGCTACAAATCTTCCATCCGCAGAATAAGATACAGGACCTACATTATTATATTTATGTAATTTAGATCCAAGTGATACAGATTTTGTTAAAAACATTTTACTATCCAGACCTGACACCCAAAGCGAATTATCTCCTTTTTTCCAGTTTTTATCACCATTCTTTGGTTTTGTGGACATAAAAACAACGCTTTGCTTATAGAAACTAGGAAAAATATCATCATTTGAACTATTGACAAATTCTTTACTAATTTTGAAATCTCCTTTTTTATCTTTACGAAAATTAGCGATTTCACAAGATTTTGAAAATTGAGCTCCTTCCAGAAGATAAGCTTCTTTATAAGTATCGAACCATTTTTGTGCAGCTTTATACTCTCCTAGACCCATCAACACTTGTCCATAAGTTTTCAAATCATCGGGAGATAAATTTCCATATTGAACGATTTTTTTATAATAGACCTTTGCATCACTAAAACGATTCATATAAAAAGCAATTTTACCTAATTTACTAAGGGCTTCTATATTATCGGGTTGTTTTGTCAACACCTTCTTATATGCATATAAAGCTTTATCATAGGAATGTATCTCAAATAATTTATTTGCTTTACGAATAGATTGTGCTTTTGCAATATATCCGACATTACTTAAAACAAATATAAGCAGTAGTGATTTAATAGTTTTTGACATCATAGTTTGTTTATTTCTGTGTTCTCTTTGCCCTTTTTAATCAGGTACATGCAAAACTAAGCTTTTTCTGTTGTTTTTTGTCGTACATGCGTATTAATTTGTTGCGCCATGCATTAAAATTTTGTAAAGTTAATTCTGCTGCCTTATGAAATGTTCTTTTCTGAAATACGCTCGTTCAGTTTGACTCTCGTTCAAAGAAAAGTCCACATTCCAAACCAATCCACAGAAAAGCGGTGTTCGTCACGACATCTCCATTATCATATATCACCTTCTGAAAAAAGAAGGCAGGTGCCAGACCATTACGCAAGCTTTGTTGGACCTCCCTTCCTGCGGTCAGTAGGCATGCTCTGCCGCCATCAGCAATTAATTTGATTGTATAGATATTGCTACTAATTGTGAATAGTCGCCATCAGCTGCGATTTTAATAAAAGCATAGTGTATTATTGAGTTCTGGCAAGGTTTTGCGTTGGGTTCAAGTCTTTGCAGGATATCATCATCCAAGCAGTACGGAGCAGTATCGACAATGGAAGTTGATGCTTTGAAATATCATTCTTTGGAGTAGTTTTTTTTCATTAGAAAAATGTTGTTTATTTGACTTTTTGATGTTGCGTAGGTGATTTTTAAAGAAATAAGCTACAGCTTTTTCAGACTTTAAGCATTTTCTGTCACATCCACCATCTCCTGTGGCAATGATTTTGCAGTCTTAGCTCCCAATTGTTTTATCTTTTCCGCACGCCCAATCAAAGTATCCCCATACTTTTTAGAATCTACCAACTTATTCATAGCTTGATGATAAACATTTTGAGTAGAATCCAATCGTGCACCTATTAATTTAAGATCATCAACAAAATTGACAAATTTATCATAAAGCATACCACTTTGTCTAGCAATTTCCAATACATTATTTTTTTGTTTGTCTTGCGTCCATATATAGGCAACCGTTCTAAGAGTAGCCAATAGGGTAGAAGTAGTGACCAAAACGATATTCCGTTCTAAAGCTTCTTCATACAACTTTGTATTTTCACTTACAGCAGTTCGAAATGCAGATTCCACAGGAAAAAACATTAATAGATAATCAGGGGAATTGATCTGATATAAATTTTGATAATTTTTACTTGCGAGATCTTTTATATGTCTACGAACACTAAGAATGTGATTGCTCAAATGTTTTGCCTTTTCTGTAGTATTTTCAGTATTAAAATACCGTTCAAAAGCTGATAAAGAAACCTTTGAATCAATTACAAGATGCTTACCATCTGGAAGATTGATAATAAAATCGGGTCGTTTATCATTGCCATTATCATCTTTAAATGAATTTTGTGCCATAAAATGAATTCCCTTTTCGAGACCTGCTCTTGTGAGCAATGTTTCCAATTGAAATTCGCCCCAATCTCCTTGAGTTTTAGAATCTCCTTTCAATGCATTCACTAAATTTCCAGCATCTTTACTCAATTGCTGATTTAATAAACTTAAATTTTCAATCTGGTTTTTGAGAGAGACTCTGTCCTTTGTTTCTTCTATAAACTTCTTTTCAATACTCTCTTCAAATGATGTAATTTTCTCTTTTAAAGGGGTAAGAATATCACCGATTTGTTTTTCATTTTGCTTGGCAAAGCGATTTGACTTTTCTTCTAAAAGCCGATTGGCAATATTCTCAAATTGTGTTTCAAACTTTACTTGGAGAGATTCAATTTGCTTTCTTTCTTGGGCGAGATTTTGTTCTAGGTAAAGAATTGCCTGTTTTTGAGAAGCAACTTGTTGCCCAAGACCACGAATTTCATTTTCTTTATCCAACAAATTATCCTTGCTCAAATCCAATTGTTGCAAATGATTTTCTAAAATATCTTTTAAAACATATTTATCTTTTAATTCTTTGTCAGAAATACCTAAATTGGAATATTTTATTTTAGCAATATACCATGCAGAAATCGTTGCTATAATTCCAAATCCTAACCCAATTCCTATTGAAAACAAATCGTATTTTCCCATTTCATATTATTTGAAATGCAAATATAATAAAATGTTTTAAATAAAGAAAATGATAAATAAATAGTTTATGTTTTTATGCTTTTATATGTAGCCTAAGACCTAGACCCCACAAAATGATCATCCTTATACTTAAATAGCACATTAAAAGTAGTCAAACTCCCATAGATTCTTGTGATGTATTGTTGTAAATTGACTTTTTCTTCATCGCTGAGTTTACTACTATTGATACGCTGTTCCATCACTCTTAGACGATCTCTCACCATTACGATTTTATGAAAAAATGTATCAATTGGGATTTCCTTGGACTTCATACTATCATCTGCAGGTTTTAGAATCATAGTGCCACCGTCCCATTTATCTCCCAAGTCGATAATACTGGATATGTCACTCCAGTTTTTTAATATTTTCACTAAAGATTTTTCAGCTTCTGTGTATGTCACTATTTCTTCGGGCTCTACTCTATCTATTACTTCCCAAGCTTTGTAGTCTTTTCCTAAGGTCTTGATACCAAATTGCATGAAACACACATCATAAGCTGCGGCATACAAACATATAATAGCCCCTTCTCCAAATGCGGGATGTTTTACCCTTGATCCTACTCCTAAAATTTCACTTTTATCCATATATTGTTTTTATTTATATGAACGATGATTTTTTAAGTGTTGTTTCTAAGTTTAATAAATAAATGCATTTTCAAACGTCAACTCATCCACTCATCCAATTTCGACTTTGGAGAATGACTCATCAACTCATCAACTCATCCCCACCAAATCCCATCTATTCCCTACAAACTTAAAGCGATAAATCGTCTCATGTTTCACACTTGGAGCTGCTAAATTATACAAAAAATCAATCCCATAGATTTTGATATTTCCATTGCGGTCAAATCGAATACGACGAGCCTTGTCATCTCCACGGGGACCAAGACCATCTAAAGAAATACAAAGGACTGGCTTTGAAATGAGATTATTTTGATCATCTAATGCTACGGAATATATCTTTGGACTCCTTGCTTTTCCAAAATAAAGTTTGCGTTTTCCTTCTACATTTGAGATGGCAATTCCCATTGCATCTATATTATCAACGAGCACTTTTATTTTTTTTGTAGCTAAATCTATCGCAAATATTCTCCCAATCTCCTTAAATTGTGTCGAACCCGAAAGAGATGTTACCAGCAATTGGTGATTATCACAATCATAAAAAGAACTCATACCACCGTAGGCATTGTGAGGATTAGGAAGTCCATTGCCTGGCAAGCGAACAAAAAGCGACATTTTACCAGTATGTGTATCAATTTTATAAATATTATTTTGATCTTCCTTGGGATTGTAGAGCATGTTGACGTTGGCATTGGTCAGTATATAGGAATCTCCGTTTTTATCAGTTGCAATTGCACCCAAATGCCCTGCTGTTTTCCAAGTTGGATCTTGATATGTTTTTTGTCGATTCGATTTTTCGTTCTTTGCATCACCCAATTCGATAAGGACAACACCACGTGTATGTTTTTCGGTTGAACTTAGAGCGGAGCGACTCGGATTGAATCCTAGTTTTGCTGCAAATTTTGGTGGCCTTCTGCAATCTTGGGCTGTGATTATGAATGGGAGAATGGATAAGAGTATTAGGATTAGTTTCATGATGTAAAATGGTTGTGGGTTAAAAAAGGTTGTGGGTTATGGGTTGTAAAAAGGTTATGGGTTGTTCTCAAAAAGAAGATTTATTTTGAAATTCATTGTATCATTGTATCATTCCTTCATTGAATCATTTGTTTAAAAAAAAAGGGTTGAAAAAGGTTGTGGGTTATGGGTTGTAAAAAGGTTATGGGTTATT
>CAMZLN010000287.1 GCA_947311465.1 uncultured Saprospiraceae bacterium | reverse complement strand
TCTTCGGAGATTCAGCATACACTTTTGCAGTGGGTGATGTGGAGGAAGAGATTATGAAATTGTTGAGTGTTACCTATACATCTTTATATCTAGGTATAGAACAAGCCGTGGTGGGGAAAAGAATTGGGGATATTGGTTACGCTATTCAAAACTATTGTGAAAGAGTTCATGGCTATGGTGTAGTTAGAGATTTAATTGGGCATGGAGTGGGACGAAATCTGCATGAAGCGCCAGAAGTACCTAATTTTGGCAAAAGGGGACGTGGGGCCATTATGAGAGATGGTCTTGTAATTGCAATTGAACCAATGGTTAATTTGGGGACAAAAGTTGTTAGACAATTGGATGATGATTGGACAATTATAACTAAGGATCGTAAGCCTTCAGCACATTATGAGCATACCGTTGCTGTCAAAAAAGGAAAGGCTGATATATTATCCGATCATGGTTTAGTAGACCAAGCTGTATTAAAAAATAATGAATTAAAAAGTGTTGCTTTACTTGATGTTTTGGTGTAGAAAAAATTAATTTTTTAAAATATACTTAAATATTGGAAACATTGTTTATTTTTTTGTATCTTTGCACTCCGAAAATAGAATTATGGCAAAACAAGAATTAATAAAGCAAGACGGAATCATCGAAGAAGCATTATCGAATGCTATGTTTCGTATTCGTTTAGAAAATGGGCATAAAATAGTTGCTACCATTTCAGGAAAAATGAGAATGCACTATATCAGAATCTTGCCAGGTGATAAGGTAGCGTTAGAGATGTCCCCTTATGATTTATCAAGAGGAAGAATAGTTTATAGATATAAATAGAATTTTTATTTTATAAAAATATAATTATCATGAAGGTTAAAGCTTCAATTAAAAAACGATCTGCTGATTGTAAGATTGTTAGAAGAAAAGGAAAATTATACGTAATTAACAAGAAGAATCCTCGATTTAAACAACGTCAAGGATAATTTTTAATTTAATAAATTAGTTTACAATGGCTCGAATTGCAGGGGTAGATTTACCAAAAAATAAAAGAGGCGTTATAGGTCTAACCTATATCTACGGCATTGGCTCATCAAGAGCTGGTGAAATTTTGGACGAAGTTGGCGTATCTCATGATACTAAAGTCAATGATTGGAATGATGATAATATTAAAAATATCTCATTGTTAATCCAAAATGAATATAAAGTAGAAGGAGAATTAAGAACTGAAGTTCAAACGAACATTAAACGTTTGATGGATATCGGATGCTATAGAGGTATTCGACATCGTAAGGGGCTACCTCTTCGTGGGCAACGAACAAAAAATAATGCTAGAACTCGTAAGGGTAAGAAAAAGACTGTTGCTGGTAAGAAAGGTTAATTCAGCAATATAATTTTGATTTTTGTTTGCTTCATTGTGAAGTTTAAAATATAAAGTACGATGGCTAAAAGTAAAAAAGCTAAAAAAAGAAAAGTTAGAATTGATACCGAAGGAAAGGTATTTATTAAAGCTAGTTTCAATAATATTATTGTTTCTATTTGTAATGGAAACGGTGATGTGATTTCTTGGGGATCTGCTGGTAAAGCTGGTTTTAGAGGTTCTAAAAAGAACACTCCTTATGCTGCACAAATCGCAGCTTCTGATGCAGCACAAGTTGCTTATGAAGCAGGTATGCGATATGCTCATGTATATGTGAAAGGTCCTGGCTCTGGTAGAGAGTCTGCTATTCGTGCTATTGATGGTGCAGGTATTAAAGTGAAAACGATTAATGACGTTACACCAATACCTCACAACGGTTGTCGTCCACCAAAAAGACGAAGAGTATAATTTTATTATCTTTTTTAATTTAAGAATTGTTCAGTAATGGCAAGATATACAGGTCCTAAGACTAAAAAATCAAGAGCTTTCGGTGAAACTATATTTGGTTTTGATAAGTACTTTGAAAGAAAAAAATATGTTCCAGGACAGCATGGTCCTAATAAGAGAAGACGTCAAAAGTCTGATTATGCTTTACAATTAATGGAAAAGCAAAAGGCTAAGTTTATGTACGGACTTTTGGAACGCCAATTTAGAAACTTATTTGTGAAAGCTACTCGTAGCCATGATGTAACTGGTGAAGTTTTGCTTCAATTACTAGAATCACGTCTTGACAATGTTGTTTACCGTATGGGAATGGCAAAAACTAGAAATGGTGCTAGACAATTGGTGACTCACAAACATATTTGTGTAAATGGAATTTTAACAAATATTCCATCTTACCATTTAAAACCTGGTGATATTATTTCTGTAAGAGGAAAATCACAAAATCATCAAGTAATTAATGATTGTATTGCTGGAAAATCTGACGTGAGAAATTTCCCATGGCTAGAGTTCAATCCAGATAAAATGGAAGGAGTTTTTCTGGAAGTTCCAGAAAGAAGTCAAATTCCTGAAAAAATTAACGAACAATTGATCGTTGAACTTTATTCAAAATAAAATATTTTCTGGAAATTTTTATCGCCGTTTGGAGATAAAAATTTCTAGGTTTATTTCATTCCTTAAGAATCTACACTAATATGAGCAGAAGTATATTAAATTTCCAAAAGCCAAATAAAATTATATTGCAATCAGCTACTGAGTTTGAAGGGCAATTTGAATTTAAACCATTAGAACCAGGTTTTGGACAAACAATTGGTAATTCTCTTCGAAGAGTATTACTTTCTTCTTTAGAAGGTTTTGCAATCTCAGCAGTAAGAATAGCTGGAGTGGATCATGAATTCTCAACAATTAAAGGAGTTGTGGAAGATGTTGTGGATATTATTTTAAATCTAAAGCAAGTTAGAATTAAAAAGGTGTTGGATGATGAGAATATTACTAACGAGAAAGTTTATCTTACCTTAAGTGGAAAAGATGCTTTTAGAGCTGGTGATATTACTGAATTTACAAATGTTTTTGAAGTAACAAATCCTGATTTATTGATTTGTGAAATGGAGCCTTTTGTAAACTTGGAAATTGAATTGACAATTACTAAAGGAAGGGGATATGTTCCTGCCGATGAAAATATTACGAGGGATATGCCAATTGGAGTAATTCCTGTAGATGCAATTTATACGCCTATCAAAAAGGTAGCTTATGCTGTATCTAATACAAGAGTTGGGCAGAATACTGATTATGAACAATTGAATCTTGATGTGAAAACTGATGGTACAATTCATCCTAAAGATGCAGTTAAAGAAGCTTCTAGAATTTTGATTCAGCACTTGATGTTGATTACTGATGAGAATATCTCTTTAAATGATGATAGTTCAAGAGAAGAAAATATCGTTGATGAACACATATTACACATGAGAAAGTTGTTAAAGACTTCTTTGGAAGATATGGATTTATCAGTAAGAGCTTACAACTGTTTGAAAGCTGCTAAAATTGATAGTCTTTCTGAATTGGTGAAGTTTGAAACTCATGAACTTTTGAAATTTAGAAACTTTGGTAAGAAATCTTTAGTAGAAATCGAAGCACTTTTAATTGAAAAGGGCTTGACTTTCGGAATGGATATCGCTAAATACAAATTAGAAGACGCATAGTCTTTATTTTTATAGATTGTAGTTACCAATCTTGGGAAACCAATTGATAGTGCTACGAAGTTATTTTTAATTCTACAATTTAATCGGTCATGAGACACGGAAAAACGTTTAATCATTTAGGAAGACAAAGAGGACATAGAAAAGCCTTATTACAAAATCAAGCTAATGCTTTGATCGAACATAAACGTATCTTTACAACTTTGGCTAAGGCTAAGGCTTTAAGAAAATATGTTGAGCCGATTGTGACCAAAGCAAAAACAAATTCTACTCACTCAAGAAGAGTTGTGTTTAGTTATTTGCAAAGTAAAGAAGGAGTTAAAGAATTATACTCTACAGTTATTGAAAAAATCGGTGATAGACCTGGTGGTTATTTAAGAATTATCAAAACTGGATTTAGACAGAGTGATGGTGCTGAGATGGCAATGGTTGAATTTGTTGACTTTAATGAAATTTACCAAGGTGCTTCAAGCAAAGGTGCTTCTAAGAAGAAAAGAACTAGAAGAGGAAAGAAAAAATCTACAGAAACTACAAATGACGAAGAATAATGTCATTTTGAAAAATATATTAAAAGGCGTAGCAATTAAGTTTGTTTCGCCTTTTTTTATGCGCTATATTTGCAAAAAAAAATGAGAATGGATAATCAAAAGGGTGCTGTATTACTATTAGCGGATGGAACGTGTTTCTATGGTGATTCTATTGGTACTAATGGTTCTATTTTTGGTGAATTGTGTTTTAATACTGGTATGACTGGGTATCAAGAAATTTTTACAGACCCTTCCTATACAGGACAGTTATTGATAACGACTCATGTCCATATCGGCAATTATGGTATCAATTATAGTGAACAGGAATCTGGAAAAGTCTGTATCTCTGGATTAATTTGTAAAAATTTTGAAGAAAAACATTCTCGTCAACAAGCGGATAATAGTATTCATGACTTTTTGAAAATTCATCAAATTGTAGGTATAGCTAATGTCGATACCAGAGCAATTGTTAGGCATATAAGAAAGCATGGTGCAATGAATGCCGTAATTTCAACTGAGTTTGATGATATTAAAAGTTTATTAAAATCCATAAAAGATCAACCATTAATGGAAGGGCTCGAACTTGCTTCTGTAGTAAGTGCTGAAGAACCTTATTTCGTAGGTAGTCCAGACGCTAAATTCAAAATAGCTGTTATGGATTTTGGTGTGAAAAGAAATATTCTCCAAAATTTTATCGATCGTGATTGTTATTGCCAAATATTTCCTGCTCGTACTTCATTTGAGTCTATTCAAAAATGGAATCCTGATGGCTATTTTTTGTCAAATGGTCCTGGAGATCCGAGTATGATGGATTATGCTCTTGTAACTACTCAGAAGATTTTGGATTCTAAAAAACCTGTTTTTGGGATTTGTTTGGGACATCAAATAATTGCTAGGACATTTGGAATCGAAACTTATAAAATGCATAATGGACATCGAGGAATTAATCATCCAGTATTAAATATCGAAACTGGAAAATGTGAAGTGACCTCTCAAAATCATGGATTTGTTGTAAAAACTGAAGATGTAGAAAATAATAAGGATCTTAAAATTACACACATCAATCTTAACGATAATACAGTTGAAGGCATGAGAGTGAAAAATCAAAATGTATTTTCTGTTCAGTATCATCCAGAATCTTCTCCAGGTCCACATGATTCTCGTTATTTATTTGATGAGTTCTTAAGTTTGTTGAAAAAAGAAGTATTAGTTTAATTATAAATATTTGTTATGAGTTTTATTGAAGATGTTATTGCTAGAGAAATTTTAGATTCTAGAGGGAATCCTACGGTAGAAGTTTCTGTTATTACTGAAAATGGAATTATTGGTCGTGCAGCTGTACCTTCTGGTGCATCTACCGGGAAGCATGAGGCTGTGGAATTGCGGGATGGTGATATGTCTAGGTATAATGGCAAAGGGGTGATGAAGGCCATTGATAATATTGTAAGTGAAATTACTCCTGATATTTTAGGCATTAGCGTTTTAGAACAATTGGAAATTGATCAAATAATGATTGATTTGGATGGAACTAAAAATAAAAGTAAACTTGGTGCAAATGCTATTTTGGGCGTTTCTTTGGCTGTTGCTCATGCTGCGGCCCAAGAAGCTGGAATGCCTTTGTACCGATATATTGGTGGATTGAATGCATACCAATTGCCTGTCCCAATGATGAATATTTTAAATGGAGGGTCTCATGCTGACAATAGTATTGATTTTCAAGAATTTATGATTGTTCCTATGAAGGCAGATTCGTTCTCAGAATCTTTACGGATGGGCGTTGAAATTTTTCATACACTTAAATCAGTTTTAAAGAAAAAAGGATTGTCAACAAATGTTGGGGATGAAGGTGGTTTTGCACCTAATTTAAAATCTAATAAAGAAGGAATTGAAGTCGTATTAAAAGCTATTGAACAGGCAGGATATCGTCCAGGGGAAGATGTTTATATTGCAATGGATGCTGCAACTTCTGAATTTTATTTGCCAAAAGAAAAAGTGTATCATTTTCATAAATCAACTGGGGATAAATTATCATCCTCCGATATGGTAAACTATTGGGCTGAGTGGGTTAAAAATTACCCTATCTTTTCTATTGAAGATGGCTTGGATGAAGATGATTGGAAAGGATGGAAATCTATGACTAAAAAATTAGGTAAGAAAATTCAAATTGTTGGTGATGATCTCTTTGTTACAAATACAGATCGTTTACAAAAGGGAATTGATATGGGAGCAGCAAATTCTTTATTGGTTAAAGTAAATCAGATTGGAACTCTTTCGGAAACAATAAAAGCAGTTGAAATGGCTACAAGAAATCAATATACTTCTGTGATTAGTCATAGATCTGGTGAAACGGAAGATACTACGATTGCAGATTTGGCAGTAGCTTTGGCTACAGGACAAATCAAAACAGGTTCTGCATCTCGTTCTGATCGTATCGCAAAATATAATCAGTTGTTAAGAATTGAAGAAGAATTAGGGGATTTGGCGTATTTTCCAGGAACTTCTATCTTGAAAGGTTAATATTTATATGACAAAAAGGGTATAGAATTTGAGTTTTGAATTATGAAAACCTATATTTGTCAAATCTTCTAGAAAACTATTTTTCTTATGGCAAAACGTGTAAATCCTTTTAAACCTTTATTGGATAAAATTCCAGCTCCTTTTAGAAATAAATTCTTTGTGACGCTGATTTTATTTGCGGCTTGGATGGTTTTTTTCGATTCACATAATATTACAACACAATTCAAATTGACACAAAGTCTAAATAATTTGAAATTTGAAAAAGAAAAATATGTAGATTTAATTAAAAATGTAAAAATCGATAGATTGGATCTGGAAAAGAATAAAGAAAAATATGCTAGAGAACATTATTATATGCAAAAAAAGATGAAGATGTTTTCATCATTAAAAAAGTAAAATAATTTATAAATGTCAGTTTTAGTTAATAAAAATTCTAATATCATTATTCAAGGTTTTACAGGGAAAGAAGGTTCTTTTCATGCTGGACAAATGATTGAGTATGGTACAAATGTTGTCGGTGGGGTTACTCCTGGAAAAGGTGGACAAATGCATCTTGGAAAACCAGTTTATAATACAGTAGAAGAAGCTGTCGCAAAAGCAAAGGCGGATGTCTCTCTTATTTTTGTCCCTCCAAGATTTGCAGGGGATGCAATTATGGAAGCCGCGGATGCTGGAATCAAGGTGATTATTTGTATTACTGAAGGTATTCCTGTTCAAGATATGGTGAAAGTTAAAGCTTATATTGAAAATAAGGATTGTAGATTGGTAGGTCCAAATTGTCCAGGGGTTATTACTCCAGGTGAAGCTAAGGTCGGTATTATGCCTGGTTTTATTCATAATCCAGGAAAGATTGGAATTGTTTCCAGATCTGGAACTTTAACCTACGAAGCTGTCGATCAAGTAACTAAGGTAGGTATGGGACAATCAACTTGTATCGGAATCGGAGGAGATCCTATCATTGGTACAACGACTAAAGATGCTGTTGAACTCTTTATGAACGACCCTGATACTATTGGAATTATTATGATTGGTGAAATTGGTGGAAATATGGAAGCCGATGCAGCAAAATATGTTCAAGAACATGGTACTAAACCTGTGGTTGGTTTTATCGCTGGTAAAACTGCTCCAGCTGGTCGTACTATGGGGCACGCAGGAGCAATTATTGGTGGTGAAGATGATACTGCTGCAGCAAAAATGAAAATTTTAGCGGCTTGTGGTGTAACTGTCGTTGAATCTCCAGCACATATTGGTTCTACAATGAGAAGAGTTTTAGAAGAAAAAGGATTGATTTAAAATAATCATTCGATAATAATTATAAAGGTTGAAAGTGCTGTTGTGCTTTCAACCTTTTTCTTTTACAACATTCTATACCATGATTCGTTAGGAATAGATGGCTAGTTTTTTATCTTTGTGTATCATTGTTAATTTCCATCAAATCGTATTTTAAAATGAAATTTTCTTTACAGTTCACTATTCCTATTTTTGTAATATTGTTAATCTCTTTATCTTGTAAAAGAAAAGAAGTATTTACTACAGATACAAGTGATAAATTAGAATTTTCCTTAGATACATTGACATTTGATACTGTGTTTACGACGGTTGGTTCTGCAACTCGTATTTTGAAAATTTTCAATCCACATAAGAAATCAATTCGTATTGATAAAATCTCAATAGAAAACGGAAACGATAGTAAGTTCCGAATTAATATTGATGGAATCCCAGGTGCTACCGCTGAAAATATTGAAATTGCTCCAGAAGATAGCCTTTATATTTTTGGAGAAGTCACTGTAGATCCAGATCAAGATATTTCTATTAGTCCATTTGTTATTGAAGATGCACTTATTTTTGAAACCAATGGAAATACACAAAAAGTGGTTCTTGAAGCGTGGGGGCAAAATGCTAACTATATTCCCAATAGATATTATAATGGAAAAGTAGCTTATCTTTCTTGTGATTTCGGGGAAGAAGTTTGGGATGATCCCAAACCCTATGTTATTTATGGTGTGTTGGTGGTGGATAGTTGTGATTTGGTTTTGCCGCCAGGTATGAGATTGTATATGCATGGGGGAATTGCAAAAGGTGAAAATACTGAGGGGGAAAGGTTCTATTATAATGATGGATTGATTTTCTTTTTGAAAGATGGACATTTGAAATCACAGGGAACTTTGGATAATCCTGTAGTCATTAGAACTGATCGTTTAGAACATAATTTCGATGAAGTTCCTGGGCAATGGGCAGGAATTCGTTTTAACAAAGAATCAAAAGGAAATACAATCAATTATACTGAGATTTTGAATCCTATTGTTGGCGTTTCGGTAGATTCGGCAGCGTCTTTAAGTATTAAAAACAGTAGGATAGGCTTTGCTTCTGGATCAGGAATTTTGGGTATTCATTCAAAAATAGATGCAGAAAATTGTTTGATATACCGTACCAATGGAAATAGTGTTCAATTGGAATATGGAGGAGAATACACCTTTGATTATTGTACAATGGCAAGCTATGGTGTGGATGAAACCGCAATAAGAGTCACTAATCTAATCTGTAGAAATCAATTGTGTACTATTGCTAATAATAATGATTTAAAAGCCCATTTTCGAAATAGTATTATCTTTGGATCACGTGAGGATGAAGTTGATCTTGTACATGCAATTGTTGATGGAGAAGATAAGCTTTTTGACTATAAATTTGAAAATTGTATCTATCGTGTGAAAAAACTTCCAACAGAAGAAGGCTATATGGACTTTTTTGATCACAGCGTAGATTGTCAAAATGCAAATACGTTGGATCCTCTGTTTTTTGATGTTGAAGAAAATGATTATCATTTAGATACGCTTTCAATCGCCGAAGAAAAAGGAAAACCTATTGGAATTGATATTGATTTGGATGGAAATCCTAGAGATGGAACTAATCCTGATATTGGATGTTTTGAATACAGTAAATAATTAGGAATTAGGAATGTAGAATTGGGAGAAACAAAATATGGAAAACTTACACGACATATATAATTCAGGTGTTTATGCTACGATTATCCTTCCGATAGCAACTCCTAAGATATATACTTATGTTGTACCGAAAAGTTTTGTAGATCAAATCCAATCTGGAATACGAGTTGAAGTCCAATTCGGGAAAAATAAATTGTATTCTGGGATTGTATATGAAATTCATAAAAACAAGCCAAAAGAATATCAGCCTAAACCAATTCTTACTATTATTGATGATAAACCAATTGTCAATATGTATCAATTGAAATTTTGGAAATGGATGGCAAATTATTATTTGAGCCCGATGGGGTCGGTGATGAATGCTGCACTTCCTGCCAACTTAAAATTGGCAAGTGAAACCAAAATCATGTTGAGCCCACTTTTCGATAATGATTTTTCAGATTTTTCAGATAAAGAATATCTAATTGCAGAAGCATTGACCATTCAAAATGAAATTGCAATTAGTGATATTCAAAAAATATTGGATCAAAAAACGGTTTATCCTATTCTTTATAAATTACTTGAAAAAGGAGTGATTTATATCAAAGAAGAGATGAATACTAAATATAAACCCAAGCTAATCTCTTGTGTAAAATTGACCCCGTATTATCAAGAAGATCAATCTCGTTTGGCGGAAGCATTTGAAAAAATAAAACGATCGCTCAAACAAACGGAAGCTCTATTGGCATTAATTCAATTTCAAAAGACGATTGATGATGTATCTAGGAAAAAGATTTATGAAAAGGCAAACTCGAGTTCGACCGTTTTAAAAGAATTAGAGAAAAAAGAAATTATCAAGTTTTATGATAAACCCATTTCTAGAATCGCAAAACATGAGGATGATTTATTGGTTGCAGGTGAGTTGAGTGAACATCAAGTAACAGCTCTATCAGATATTAAGGAACAATTTGAAAAGCAAAATGTAGTCTTATTGCATGGAGTGACGGGTAGTGGTAAAACAAGGATTTATATTGAAATGATGAAAGAAGTGATTGCTAAAGGTGGACAAGTTTTATATTTACTGCCCGAAATTGCTTTGACTACTCAGATGATTTCTCGTCTAAAAAAAGTATTTGGAGATGATATTGTCGTATCACATTCAAGGTTAAATAATAATCAGAGAGTAGATATTTGGAAAGCAGTAGGCAATGGAATGCCTGTTGTTTTGGGTGCACGTTCTAGTGTATTTTTACCTTTTAAAGATTTACAATTGGTGATTATTGATGAAGAACATGACGATTCTTTCAAGCAATCTGCCCCTGCTCCACGGTATAATGGACGTGATGTAGGTATTTATTTGGCTCATTTATTTGGTGCAAAAACATTGATGGGTACGGCGACACCCGCAATTTCTACCTATTACAATGCATTGAAAGGTAAATTTGGTTTGGTGGAAATGACCGAGCGATTTGGCGGAATCAGTATGCCCACCATTGAAATCATTGACAAAAAAGATGCCTTGAAAAAGAACCGTATGAAATCGGTTTTTACTTTGAAATTGATTGAAACGATAGAAGAAGTCCTCAAAAAAGGAGAACAAGTGATTCTATTTCAAAATCGACGGGGTTATTCTCCTGTGATGCAATGCGAAGTATGTGGGTGGCATACGGAATGCAAACATTGTGATGTGAGTATGACCTATCATAAATATTTCAACAATCTTCAATGCCATTATTGTGGTTCACAGCAAAATTTACCAACAGATTGTCCTGCTTGTGGAAGTTCAAAACTTTCCCTAAAAGGTCATGGTACGGAAAAAATATTAGAAGAATTGGAAATTATTTTTCCACATGCGAAGGTCAAAAGAATGGATTTGGATACCGTTCGGACTAAAAATGCTTTAAATGATTTAATCACAGAATTTGAAAATAAAGAGATTGATATCCTAATTGGAACACAAATGGTGACCAAAGGATTGGATTTTGAAAATGTTACAATTGTAGGGGTGTTGAGTGCAGATCAATCCCTGCATGTTCCTGATTATCGAGCTAATGAGCGATCATTTCAGTTGCTGACCCAAGTAAGTGGACGAGCAGGGCGAGCAAAAAAAGAAGGACTTGTCATGATTCAAGCCTTTGATACTTCCCATCCCGTATTGCATGATGTTGTCCAATATGACTATATCAATTATTTTAAAAGAGAACTCAGAGAGCGTCAAAAATTCCGTTATCCACCTTATAGTCGTTTGATCAAAATCACATTAAAGCACAGAGACCCCAAGGTAGTAAATGAAGCAGGAAAGATTCTTGGAGCTAGATTGAAAAGATATTTAGGAGATAGAGTTTTGGGACCAGCCAAGCCATCTGTGGCACGTGTTAGAAACCAATTTTTGATTGATTTCTTAATTAAAATTGAAATCAATAATAAGGTAATACAGCAAGTTAAAAATGTGATTTTAGAACAAACCAATGGATTAACTGGAATGAAGGGTTTTTCTTCTGTACGGGTGAATTTAGATGTGGATGTTTATTGATTTTCTTCTGTAAAATCAAATAATTCCTTCGGGTGAATCTCCATTGCTTTCGCAATTTGATAGACTTGACTAATG
>CAMZLN010000286.1 GCA_947311465.1 uncultured Saprospiraceae bacterium | reverse complement strand
GAATCCTGCTACCCCGACTACTTAAGAGTCAATCATTAATTTGATTAGCTCTTTTTGTTTTGGTGGTATTATTTTTGAATCTTTGGATTGATTTATACGATTTTGATGATAATTTTAGTTCTTTATTGATATTTTCCTTTTTCCTTTTTCCTTTTTCCTTTTTCCTTTTTCCTTTTTAATTTTTTCTTTTCTTTCTGTCCTTATATGGCTTAAAAATTAGTTTTGTTGATTAAAAAGTACAACACAACTTAATTGTCCTATATTTGAAATATCAATCGTAATAAAGATAAATTCACATATTGAAATGCTCTATAAAATTATTCAACCAAAACCGAATGTTTTATTAAAAAAAAATAGCCATATGTGTACTAACAACTCAATACTTTAATTGAAAAATATATTTTTTTACTCAACAGTACAGCACTCAACTAATCATCAACGAAGTTGGATGAGCCTAACCTTCTCCACTAAAATACTACTTATGTACGTGTTACCAAATTCTAAATTGTCATTCATATAGAAAGCGTTAAGTACTTTTTTTTTATCATAAAATCACAAAATATGAAATTCCTAATTTTACTATCACTTACTTTCCTACTCCAAAATGGTTTTTCGCAAAATTTAATAGATTTAGATGACTTGCCTGATGTAGCGGATATGATTCATGTAAGAACCAATCCATTGGCAGATACAATTATTATTGGAATGCACGGAGGACCGTCAGGTTATATTTCTCCTGGAGACTTTTTTAATTTTGAGCAAATACCTACTTTTTCAGTAGTCGAGGTAGAACAATATCAACATTATTTTGATATCGGTAATCGTACAGATATGACATCAGACGAAGGCATTATGATCAACGATTCTACCGTGGCAATGATGAAGAAAGTAGTGGATTATTTTAATGATGAAGGCAGGGTAGTAGTCCTTGCAGGGCACTCTTTTGGCGCATTTCTTTTAATGGAATACCTAGATGATTATGGATTTGATGGTCTGCATCGTTTGGCATTTCTTTCTGGTAGGTTAAATATGAATAATGAGATAATCAACTCAATTGATGAGTATTATTTTGCTGGTTTTTCAGATGGAATTGAAATTGTTTATAGTGAAGAAAAAGCAAGTGAAGAGGATTGGCCATATATGAAATTAATGGTAGGAATTGGGTATAATAGATTTGTAGATTCATTGGAAATTGAAGATTTATCGAAAGCAATTTTTGTCTATGCTACTGCGGATAATGCGGTGGGAAGTTTATTGCCAGATGAATTACAGCTTATTGAAAAGAACAATGGCTCTATCTTGAAAATTGAAAATGGTGACCATGGTGATAGTTTACAAAAAGATGCAATAGCAAGCGTCGTCCAATTTATTCGTGGAGATGAAGCTACCTCCTTACTTGCAATTCATCAAGATTCAGATTTAATGAATTTATACCCAACTGCGGTGGATGAATATGTAAATGTTGATGTGAAGCATGATGGAGTCTTGAAGATATATAACGTGCAAGGTCGTCTTGTAAAACAGGTGGATTGTACACAAGGAGTACAGAAGGTATCGGTAGCTGAATTAGGCAAAGGGTTTTACTTTTCTCGTTTCTCGGATGGGAAATTAGTTTCTAAGAGTCTTAAATTTGTTGTTCAATAGAATCCCAAAAAGCTTGTAATTGCTAAAGTTTTCATGATATGTAGTTATACGGTTTTGAATATAATATGTCGCATTAAATTGATTCTAGTTCGTTGAAAATACTCAATGTAACTACGGTTATATCTGCGTTTTTTGCATCCTAGAATCAAAAAATAATTTAATTTTATTTACGATAAATTATCATCAAAAACCGTATAGCTATTCTCTGTTTGAAATAAAAAAGGGAGTATGTGTGAATGTAGGAAAGTCGCAAAATGACACAGCCACTACTTGTATTAACTTAACTTATTGCCATTTGGTTATGAATCGTGCCGTAATAATACCAATTTCATGAGTAGTCGAATAATTCATCCCGAGAGCTCCATAGGAGCGGTCTGTTTGTAGCTCCATAGGAGCGATCTGTTTGTAGCACCAAAGGTGCGAAATTTTAATAGCTTCGTAGATGCGACCTGTTGTGCATGTCGCTCCGAATTTATTTCTTATTTTGGCAATATGTATATTTTTTATCCATAAATATCATTTCACATCAAACCAAACATCTGATTTATCATCCGCATCCCCATTATAATTAAAACAGATTTCTTCACCAGCCATAATATCTGTTTTTGAATATATTAAAACGGTACCTTCATCATAATCCACCAAATAATAGGCATTTGGATTAATTGAATGATTATATATACTACCAAAACCAAGAGCAATAGCGCCAGATTTATCATCTTCTCCCCAAGTGAAAAAGTAATTATAAATCACAGTCTTTTCTATCAAAGCCATGTCCTTTGCAGGAATCAAGATGATAGGGCAGATTTCCAAAAGATTGTCTTTGGCTATTTCTTCTGATGTAAAAACTCCCTTTCCATGCTTTGGACTTGGGGCAACATATATTGAAGGTATTCTTTGACTCATGATTTAAATTTTGAATTTCTTCTTTTTGATTCAACAAACAATTGTAATTGTCAAATACACGTCAAAATTGCAAATATTTTTTTGTTTTGCCAAAATAATTATAATAAAATTAAATGATTGTAAATCGTATATTTTCAGAATTAAATATAATTTTATATAAACATTATTTGTTTTAATTTGGATATACTTTTATTTATTCTTTTTAAACGAAATTTTATTTCGTTTTTTATATAATTATTAAATTTATTTGATTTACATTTGCGTCAGATTTGAAAATAATCGCTTTTTGTAGACAACGTTTTAATGACTTAGGGCATCTATATAGTAGAAAGATGATAAAACAGATACCAAAAATACAGCATACTGAAAGTGGAAACTTTTTTTTACTTGCAGGGCCTTGTGCCATCGAAGGAGAAGAAATGGCTTTCGAGATTGCTGAAAAAATTAAAGCTATTTGTGATAGGTTAGAGATACCCTATGTTTTTAAAGGTTCTTACAAAAAAGCAAATCGTTCTAGATTGGATTCCTTTACAGGGATTGGGGACGAAAAAGCACTCACTATCTTAAAGAAGATTGGTGAAAAATTGAAACTACCCGTTGTAACAGATATTCATTCTGCTCCCGAAGCTGAATATGCTGCCCAATTTGTAGATATTTTACAAATACCCGCTTTTCTCTGCCGTCAAACTGATTTATTGGTGGCTGCTGCGAAAACTGGAAAAGTTGTAAATATCAAAAAAGGACAGTTTTTAAGCCCAGAAGCAATGAAATTTGCCATGCAAAAGGTAATGGATTCAGGAAATGACAAAGTAATGCTTACTGAAAGGGGGACGATGTTTGGCTATCAAGATATGGTGGTGGATTATCGTGGAATTCCCGAGATGCAAGCTTTTGGAGTTCCAGTTGTTTTGGATTGTACACACTCTCTTCAACGACCCAATCAAACCATAGGAGTTACAGGCGGTAATCCTTTGATGATTGAGACCATTGCTAAAGCTGGAATTGCAGTCGGAGCGGATGGATTGTTCATAGAAACACATCCAAATCCTGCGGTTGCAAAATCGGATGGTGCCAATATGTTGCATTTGGATAATTTAGAACCATTGCTAGAAAAACTGATAAAAATCAGACAAGCAATTAATTAAAATCATAGAAATTTAGACAATAAAAGTTGTATATTAAGGTACATCAAAAACTCACAATTATGAAAGCAAGAACTATAATTTTAACAGGAATTTTCTTTTTGATGGCATCTTCAATGATGTTTGGTCAAAATGTTGAAAAAACATTGGTTAAGTCTTTTAATCTAAAAGGTGCTGATGTAGTTTATATGGATGTAACAGGTGATGTTGATGTGCAGCAGTGGGATAAAAAGTTCATGAGAATTCAATTGACAATTGCATTGGAAAATAGCAGTGAAAGAATTTTGAAATCATTGGTTGAAGCAAGAAGGTATGGCTTAAAAGCAAAATATACTGATCACGAAATGACAGTATTTGCACCAGGTTTGGCAAAAGATGTGAAAATCAAAGGAGTGAAATTGAATGAAAAAATTGGTTATACAGTTTATGTGCCAAAAAATGTAACTGTGACCATAGAAAATGGAGCAATCAGTGTTTCTGAAATAAAAAATGAAGCACTTTAAAAATATTTAAAATACCGAATTTTCAAGTGAAAGGGTCTAACATGTCTGTGTTGGATCCTTCTTTTTTGTAAAAAAAATCTTAAAACCCTTTTCTTTCTTTCCTTACTGTCCTTATGATGGACGAAATGAAATAAATTTCATTTGTCCTATTGTCCGATGAAATTCATTTCGTCAAGCAAGTCTCGATTTCGGAGAGCCGCCTCG